>JBBRVT010000042.1:0-15621 GCA_038246615.1 Burkholderiales bacterium | reverse complement strand
TGGCCTGGCCCAGGGTACCGGCGCGCGCCAGCACCGGCAGCACCTTGCACTGGGCGTTGAACTCGATCTCGTCGATGGCGTTGCGCGCCGACGGGTCTTCCAGCGCCACCACCAGGCGCCCGGCGCGCATCATCAGCGGCAGGGCGCAGAGCCGGCGCGCGGCGGGCAGCGGCAGGCGCAGCACGGCCTCGTTCTCCACCGGGAAGGCCGCCACGTCGACGATCGGGTAGCCCATCTTGCGGGCCAGCGCAGTCTGCAGATCGGCACGGGTCACGTCGCCCCGGTTGACCAGCAGCTCGCCCAGCGGCAGCCGCCGGTCGGCTGCCTGCAGCTTCAGCGCCTCGGCCAGCTGGCGCTCGCTGATGAAGCCCAGGCCCACCAGCGCCTCGCCGATGCGCACCATCGGCATCCTGGCCTGCTGGTCGATGGCCTGGGCCAGCTGCTCGGGGGTGGTGATCTGCGTGCCGGTGAGCATGTCGCCCAGCGACGGTGCCCGGGCTGGCCGCATGCCGGGCAGGTCGTCCAGCGCCATCGGCGCGGTGTCCTGGCCGTCGTCGGCCGTTGCGGGCGCGCCGTGGGCGGCCGCGTCCACCGACACCAGCATCGGCCGCGGGTACAGGCTGCGCAACAACCGGCCGCTGGCGTCCATCGGGCTGAAGGTGAACAGGCCCAGCGGCCTGTCGATCAGGCCCACGCTGCTCACCGTGGTCTCGGCGCCGTCCTTGAAGCGCAGGCGGTACGGCTGCAGCAGGTTCTGCGGCAGCAGCGGCGTGGTGGCCGCATGCAGCTCGGTGTCGCCGCCGGGCAGCGGCTCGAGCAGGCGCGTCAGGCTCAGGCGGCGGAACTGGGTGAAGCGCAGCGTGAGCGGGTTGCGGCTGGAGCCCACCAGCACCTGCACCTGGCCGGCGTCGGGGTCGAAGGCCAGCAGCTGGCCGGTGTTCACCTTGCCGTTGGGACCCTCCAGCTCACAGGGCTCGGGCTCGGCACCGGCCGGTGGCGCGGCATAGCCGATGCAGGGCGGCGCCGGCCAGGGCAGGTTGGTCACGGGCAGCGCGGCGGATGTCGGCGGCGCGGCGGCACGCGCAGCGGGTGTCGGCGGCGGGACGGAGCCTTCGGCACCCATGGGCAGCAGCGACAAGGGCGGCAGCGACAGATCGGACATGGAGTTTCCCGGCAGAGACAGCTGCCCCGCGCCGCCGGAAACGCGCCGGCGCGTCAGCTGCCCGATGCTAGAGGCGCGGCCTGGCCGCACATCGCCGGAACAGCCGTGGGAAAACCAGCCAGCCTTGCCAGCGGCCCATCGACAGCGTGAGGAAGATGGCGCCGGCCTGGATCAGCGCGATCTTGCAATACAGCCGGCTGCCGCTCATCAGCGACGCCTTGAAACTCTCCCGGTTCAATGCGCCCTGCAGCGCCGACAGAATCAACGCGCCCAGCACGCCCACCGCAGCGGCGTCGGTGGCGGTGGCCACGCCGCTGCAGGTGCTGCCCAGCACCGCCGCGATCAGCAGCTCGACCGGGATCAGGTGGCGGCTCTCGCCGAGCTTTTGCAGCAGTGTCATCGGCGCGTCGGCCGGCGGCACACGGCCGGGGTTGAGCAGCGCTCATACCGCCAGGTAGCCAGAGAACAGCCCGGCCACCAGCAGCCCCGGCAGCACGCCGGCCATGAACAGCTTGGCAATCGACACATCGGCCGACACGCGGTGGACGATCATGATGATCGACGGCGGGCGCCGCCACGCTGGCCGCGCCACTGCAGCACCAGCTCGTCGGCAAAGGCCAGCAGCAGCGCCAGCGTGCCCGCCGCCATGGCAGTTGCGGCAGCCACAGCGGCGTGGCGTCGTTGCCGGTGGAGATGTCGTTGAAAGCATGCGACTGCCAGGCCAGGCTCGAGCATGGCCTTGTCTTCCTGGCCGGCTTTGTCCAGCCATTCCTTGGTCACGGTGTCGCCCACCTTCTTCATGTCGGCCTTGAGCCGGGCGCTGGCGGCGACGATGGCCATGCCGTTCTTCTTCAGCAGATCCAGGTACCCGGTGTTCTTGGCCGTGCTGGTGGCCCAGCCACGCGTTTCGGCGTCGGCTGGCCACCTTCAGCAGCGCAGCCTTGCTGGGCGCGTCCAGCGCGTCCAGCGCGGCCTTGTTGACGATCACCGCGTTCTTGGGCAACCAGGCCTGGGTGTCCATCCAGAATTTCAGGTGCTCGTAGGTCTTGCTGTCGCAGCTGGAGGCGCCGCTGGACATGTCGCTTTCGACCACGCCGGTGGCCATGGCCTGGCTCAGCTCGGCCGCCTGCACGGTGAACGGCTGCGCGCCCACCAGCTCGGCGATGCGGCCGGTGCTGGGGCTGTCAGCGCGCCGCTTCACGCCCTTCAGGTCGGCCGCGCTGCTGACCGGCTTCTTCGCACAGATGCCCTGCGGCGGCCAGGCCATCGCGTGCAGCAGCTGCATGCCCTGCTCGGCCAGTTTCTTCTCCAGCAGCGGCTTCTGCACCTTGAGGAGCTTGCCGCCTCGTCGCAGCTGTCGGCCAGGAAGGGCAGGCCGTCGGCGGCGTGGATCGGCCATTCATTGCTGAAGTCGGCCAGCAGGATCTCGCCGATCTGCGCCTGGCCGCCCTGCACCGCGCGCTTGATCTCGGGCGCCTTGACCAGCGCCGGATTGGCATGCACGGTGATCTTCAGCTTGCCGGCGGAGGCCTTGTCGACGTCGTTGGCAAACTGCACCAGGTTCTCGGTGTGGAAATTGCTGGCGGCGCAGGCGGCGGGCAGGTCCCACCGATAGCCAGCGGGATACTGCACGCTGCGCCCCCATGCAAGAACCCCACCACCATGACCGAGCACACCACCGACCGCTGGCAGTTCTGGATCGACCGCGGCGGCACCTTCACCGACATCGTCGGCCGCCGCCCGGACGGCAGCCTGGCCACCGCCAAGCTGCTGAGCGAGAACCCCGAGCAGTACGCCGATGCGGCGGTCGAAGGCATCCGCCGCCTGCTGGGCCTGGCTGCCGGCCAGGCCATCACCGCCGACCGGGTCGAGTGCGTGAAGATGGGCACCACGGTGGCCACCAACGCGCTGCTCGAGCGCAAGGGCGACCGCACCGCGCTGGTGATCACCCGCGGCTTCGGCGACGCGCTGCGCATCGCTTACCAGAACCGGCCGCGTCTGTTCGACCGCCACATCGTGCTGCCCGAGCTGCTGTACGAGGCGGTGGTCGAGGCCGACGAGCGGCTGGATGCCCAGGGCGGCGTGCTGCAGCCGCTGGACGCCCCCGCGCTGCGCGCCGCGCTGCAGCCGGTGTTCGATGCCGGCGTGCGCGCCTGCGCCATCGTCTTGCTGCACGGCTGGCGCAACGGCGCGCATGAACTGGCTGCTGCCGCAGTGGCACGCGCCATCGGCTTCACCCAGGTCAGCATCTCGCACCAGGTGAGCCCGCTGATCAAGCTGGTGCCGCGTGGCGACACCACCGTGGTCGATGCCTACCTGAGCCCGATCCTGCAGCGCTATGTCGACCGCGTGGCCGGCCAGATGCCGGGCGTGCCGCTGTACTTCATGCAGAGCTCGGGCGGGCTGACCGAGGCGCACCGCTTCCAGGGCAAGGACGCGATCTTGAGCGGCCCGGCCGGCGGCATCGTCGGCATGGTGCGCACCGCGCTGGCCGCCGGGTTCGGCAAGGTGATCGGCTTCGACATGGGCGGCACCAGCACCGACGTCAGCCACTACGCCGGTGAATTCGAGCGCGCCTTCGACACGCAAGTGGCCGGCGTGCGCATGCGCGCACCGATGATGAGCATCCACACCGTGGCTGCGGGCGGCGGGTCGATCATCGGCTTCGACGGCGCGCGGCTGCGCGTCGGGCCCGAGTCGGCCGGCGCGCACCCCGGCCCGGCCGCCTATCGGCGCGGCGGGCCGCTGGCGGTGACGGATGCCAACGTGCTGCTGGGCCGCATCCAGCCGGCGCACTTTCCGGCGGTGTTCGGCGTGGACGGCCAGCAGCCGCTGGACGGCGCGGTGGTGCGCTTGCAGTTCGATGCGCTGGCAGAGCGCGTCAGCCAGGCCACCGGCACGCCCACCAGCGCCGAGGCGGTGGCCGCCGGCGCGCTGCAGATCGCGGTGGCCAGCATGGCCAATGCGATCAAGCGCATCTCGGTGGCGCGGGGCTATGACGTCACCAGCTACACCCTGCAGTGCTTTGGCGGCGCCGGCGGCCAGCATGCCTGTGCGGTGGCCGACGCGCTGGGCATGCAGCAGGTGCTGATCCACCCGCTGGCCGGCGTGCTGTCGGCCTACGGCATGGGCCTGGCCGACCAGATCGCGATGCGCGAGGCCTCGGTCGAGCTGCCGCTGGACGGTGCCGGCCTGCAGGCCGCCCGCAGCCGGCTGGCCACGCTGGCCGCCGCCGCCGTGGCCGAGGTGCAGGCCCAGGGCGTGCCGGCCGGGCGCATCCGCGCGGTGCAGCGCCTGCTGCTGCGCTACCAGGGCACCGACACCGCGCTGCCGGTGGCCGTGGAGCCCGCCAGCAGCATCGCCGGCCTGGTGGCCGGCTTCGAGGCCGGCTACCGCCAGCGCTTCGCCTTCCTGATGCCGGGTCGGGCGCTGGTGATCGAGGCGGCGTCGGTGGAGGCCATCGGCGCGGCCGAGTCCGTGCCGGATGTGGTGCAGCGCGGCGTGCCCGACAGCCCTGCTGCGGGCACCGCTTCGGCCGCCGCCGCGCCGCTGGCCACGGTGCGCATGCACTGCGCGCTGGACGATGGCAGCGCCGAGGCTTGGCGTGACGCCGGCCTCTACCAGCGCGAGGCGCTGGCGCCCGGCGCCCGGGTGGCCGGCCCGGCCGTGGTCACCGAGCGCAATGCCACCACGGTGGTCGAGCCCGGCTGGGCCGCCACCACCACCGCACGGGGTGATCTGCTGCTGCAGCGGGTGCGGCCGCGGGTGCAGCGGCTGGCGGCTGGCACCCAGGCCGACCCGGTGATGCTGGAGGTCTTCAACAACCTGTTCATGAACATCGCCGAGCAGATGGGGCTGCGGCTGCAGAACACCGCCCACTCGGTCAACATCAAGGAGCGGCTGGACTTCAGCTGCGCGCTGTTCAGCGCCGACGGCGCGCTGATCGCCAACGCACCGCACATGCCGGTGCACCTGGGCAGCATGAGCGAGTCGATCAAGACGGTGATCGCCCGCAACCCGGCGATGCAGCCGGGCGACGTGTACGTGCTGAACGACCCCTACCACGGCGGCACCCACCTGCCCGATGTCACCGTCGTCACCCCGGTCTACCTGGAGCCCCCGGCCGGCGGGGTACCGCCGACCACCCCCCGTGGGGGCGCGGGGCCGGCTTCGGAGCGGCCGGGCGCCGGCCCCGCTGCCTTCGACGACCACCAGGCCGGGCCGCAGTTCTACGTCGCCAGCCGCGGCCACCACGCCGACATCGGCGGCATCACGCCGGGATCGGTGCCGCCGTTCTCCCGCAGCATCGACGAAGAGGGCGTGCTGATCGACAACGCCCTGCTGGTGCGCGGCGGCGTGCTGCTGGAAGCCGAGCTGCGCGCCCTGCTGGCCAGCGGCCCCTGGCCGGCGCGCAACCCCGACCAGACGGTGGCCGACCTGCGCGCGCAGATTGCCGCCAACGAGAAGGGCGTGCAGGAGCTGCGGGCGATGGTGGCGCAATGGGGCCTGCCCACGGTGGCGGCCTACATGCAGCATGTGCAGGACAACGCCGAAGAATCGGTGCGCCGGGTCATCACCGCGCTGAAGGACGGGCAATTCACCCTGCCGATGGACAACGGTGCGCAGATCAGCGTGCGCCTCACGGTGCATGCCGCCCGGCGCGAGGCCACGCTCGACTTCACCGGCACCAGCGCGCAGACGCCCGACAACTTCAACGCCCCCAAGGCGGTGACCATGGCGGCGGTGCTGTATGTCTTTCGCACCCTGGTGGACGACGACATCCCGCTGAATGCCGGCTGCCTGAAGCCGCTACGGGTCATCGTGCCCGACGGCTGCCTGCTCAATCCGCGGCCGCCGGCGGCGGTGGTGGCCGGCAATGTGGAAACCTCGTCCTGCGTCACCAACGCGCTGTACGGCGCGCTGGGTTTGATGGCGGCCAGCCAATGCACGATGAACAACTTCACCTTCGGCAACGCCACCTACCAGTACTACGAAACCATCAGCGGTGGCAGCGGTGCCGGGGCAGGCTTCGATGGCACGAGCGTGGTGCAGACCCACATGACCAACAGCCGCCTGACCGACCCCGAGGTGCTGGAACTGCGCTTTCCGGTGCGGCTGGACAGTTACTCCATCCGCCGCGGGTCGGGCGGCGCCGGCCGCTGGCACGGTGGCGACGGCGGCGTGCGCCGGGTGCGCTTCCTCGAGACGATGACCGCCTCCATCCTCAGCAACGGCCGCCACCACGGTGCCTTTGGCGGTGCTGGTGGCCAGGCCGGCGCACCCGGCATCAACCGGGTCGAGCGTGCCGACGGCACGGTGGAGCCGCTCGACTACATCGGCTCGGTGACGATGCAGCCGGGTGATGTGTTCGTGGTCGAGACGCCGGGCGGCGGCGGCTGGGGGGTGGCATGAGCGTGGAACGCATCTTGGTGACGGGCTTCGAGCCCTTCGGCGGCGAGACCATCAACACGTCGTGGGACGTGGCCCAGGCGCTGCAGGGCCGGCTGCACGGCAGCGCACCGGCCACTGCAGTGCAACCGCCCTGCGTCTTCGCCCTGTCACTGTCGGCTGGCAGCTTCGTCTGCAACCAGTTCTTCCACGGCCTGTTGCAGGCGCTGCGGCGCGGGCCGGCTTCATCCACCTGCCGCCGCTGCCCGAGCAGGCCGCTGCCGGCCGCTGCCGTTGGCCGAACAGGTGCGGGGTACCGCGCTGGTGGTCGACGCCCTGGTGCAGTGCCTGGACGAGCTGCAGGTGGCGGCCGGGCAGACCGACTGACGGTACAGACCGACTGACGGCGCAGACCGACTGACGGCGCAGACCGACTGACGGCACAGCCCGGCGGGCGCACAGTCGCTCAGCCTTGGTCGCGGTACTGCCGCCAGCGGCCCATCGCCTGCTGCATCAGCTGCTGCTGGCGGCGAAAGCGCAGGCAGCCGCTGCAGGCCAGCCAGTGCAGGCGCAGCGACAGGGTTTCCAGCGGCTTGAGTGGCCGGTCCTGGCTCTCGAACACCAGGCGGGTCACATCGCGGCAGGTGCGGCGGATCTTCATGGCGTGCGGTGGTCAGGCGGGCTTGGTGGTGTGGGTGTTGAACCAGCGCTGCTGCAGGCATTCCCGCAGCCGCAGGCGGGCCCGGTGCAGCAGCACCCACAGGTTGGTCGCGGTGATCTGCAATTCCTTGCAGATTTCGTCGGTGCCCAGTTCCAGCCATTCGCGCATCATGAACACCCGGCCCTGGGCCGGCGGCAGGTGGTCCATGCAGGCTTCCAGCACCTCGAAGAACTGGCGCTGGCCGAAGCTGGCCTCGGGGTTGCCCCAGTCGGCCGGTGCTTCGCGCCAGTGGCCGCCATGGCTCTCGAACAGGCTCTCGTCCAGGTCTTCGCCGTCGTCGGTGGTCAGCAGCGTGGCCTCGCGGGTGTGGCGGCGCAGCTGGTCGACCACCTTGTGCTTGAGCACCGCCACCAGCCAGGTCTTGAGCTGGCTGCGGCCGGCAAAGCTGGCGGGCTTTTCCAGCGCGGCCAGCAGGGTCTCGCTCACTGCGTCTTCGGCCCAGGCGTCGTTGCGCAGCTGGCTGCGTGCAAAGCGCAGCAATTGCGGGCGCAGCGCTTCCACCTGCTTTGCAAAGTCGGCTGCGTCGCTCAATCAGCTGCCCAGTCGGCCGGCTGCAGCACGATGGGCTGGCCGTGTGGCGTGCGGTCGGCGGCGTGGTCCCAGGCCAGCGCGCAATGCGCCAGCTCGTCGGCCTGTGCCGCGCCCTTGGCTGCCACCAGCGATTCGAGTGCCGCCAGCCAGTGGTGGTAGTAGGTGTCCCCCAGGTCGGCGTCGCCCGCAGCCTGGGCGGCGGCGATCTGCGCCGACAGCGCTGCCGCCCATTCCGGCCAGCTGAACAGGCCGCGCTGGTGCAACTGCAGGGTCATTGCAAAGGCCTGGGCCTGCCAGGGTTCGGCAAACACCGGCGCCTGGGCATCGCCCAGCGGCAGGCCGTGGCAGATGGAGAGATCCGCGCTCACGCGGGTGCCCCGTCGTCGGCCTGCAGATAGCTCTCCCATGCGTCCACCGACACCTGCAGGCCGGGCTGGGCTTCGGCGCCCCACAGCGATTCACCGCTGAAGACCACGGTGTAGAGCCACTGCGGCTGCTCACCCAGGCCCTGGGCGCTGCTGTCGGCAAACACATGCGCCCCGTGCACATGCATGACCACGCCAGGCTTGCCTTGTGCATAGCCCGGCAGGCGGCTGTGGTGGTCGACATGGCCGCTGCGGGTGCGCACCGCATCGCCCACCGTAAAGCGTGCCGGGCCCGGCGCCGGGCGTTCGGTGGGCGCGCCCCGGGCCAGCGCGGCTGGCACGGCGGCGGCCAGCAGCTTGCGTGGCAGCGGCCGTGGCGCATGCAGCATGCGGCCGGCGGCCACTTCGTCGTCGCCCACCAGGCCACGCTCGGCCATCAGCCGCTGCAGGCCCGCCAGCCAGATGCGGTAGTAGCTCAGCTGCGCATAGCCGGGCAGGGTCTCGCGGGCTGCGCGGCCCTGGTCGATGGTCCAGGCGCCGGTGGCGCCCATGGCCAGGGTCAGCGCCATGGCTTTGGGCTCGAAGGCCTCGTGCCAGAGTTCGCCCTCGGGCTCGGGGGTCACCGGGCCGTGGCCGGGCTGGCCGCCCAGGTCGGCGTGGAACGGGTAGCTCATGCCGCGGGCTCCTTGGCCAGGCCGGTGCCGATCATCGAATCGCGCGTCACCAGGTCGGCCAGTTGCGCCTCGCTCCAGCCGTCGGTGTCGGCCGGCCGCTGCGGGATCACCAGATAGCGCACTTCGGCCGTGCTGTCCCACACCCGAAACTGCGTCGCTGGCGGCAGGGCCACGCCGAAGTCGGCCAGCACGCTGCGGGGGTCTTTCACCGCGCGGCTGCGGTAGGGCGCGCTCTTGTACCAGGTGGGCGGCAGGCCCAGCACCGTCCAGGGGTAGCAGCTGCACAGGGTGCACACCACCAGGTGGTGGGTGTCGGGTGCATTGAACACCGCCACCATGTGCTCGCCCTGCCGGCCGGTGTAGCCGAGTGACGCGATGGCGGCGGTGGCATCGCCTTCCAGCCAGGCGGCAAAGGCCGGGTCGGCCCAGGCACGGGCCACCACCCGGGCGCCGTTGCGCGGGCCGATCTGCGTCTGGTAGGTGTCGACCAGCACGTCCAGCGCGGCGGGGTCGATGTAGCCCTTCTGCGTCAGCACGGTTTCCAGCGCGCGCACGCGCAGGTCCATTTCACCCAGATGGCTGTGGTCGTCGGGATGGTGGTCATGGTTCATGGCAGCACCTTCAAGACACGCCCGTCGGCGTTGTCGGTCAGCAGATACAGATATCCGTCCGGCCCCTGGCGCACGTCGCGGATGCGCTCGTTCAGCGTCAGCAGCAGGCGTTCCTGCTGCACCACCTTGTCGCCGTCCAGCACGATGCGGACCAGCGCCTGCGCCCGCAGTGCGCCGATGAACAGGTTGCCCTTCCAGCCGGGGTAGCGGTCGCTGGTGAGAAAGGCCATGCCGCTGGGCGCGATCGAGGTGGGCACCCAGTGCGCCAGCGGGGCCACCACGTCGGCACGCTCGATGCCGTCGCCGATCCGGGTGCCCAGGCCGTAGTTGCGGCCGTAGGTGATCGCCGGCCAGCCGTGGTTGCGGCCGGGCTGCACCAGGTTCAGCTCGTCGCCGCCCTGCGGGCCATGTTCGGTGGCCCACAGGTCGCCAGTGGTAGGGTGGATGGCCGCGCCCTGCACATTGCGGTGGCCCCAGCTCCAGATCTCCAGCCGCGTGTTCGGCGGGTTGCCGGGTTTGCCCACCAGCGGGTTGTCGGCCGGCACCTTGCCATCTGGCTCGATGCGCACGATCTTGCCCTGGTGGTTGTCCAGCGTCTGCGCGTCGTCCTTGCGTGAGAAACGGTCGCCCAGACCAATGAACAGCCGGCCGTCCTGGCCGAACACCAGCCGGCTGCCGAAGTGCAGCTTGCTGGCCACCTTGGGCGCCTGGCGGAAGACCACCTGCACGTCGGCCAGGCGCTCGGCGCCGGGCGCGCCGTCCAGCCGCGCGCGGGCCACGGCGGTGCCGTTGCTGTCGCCGTCGGCGGCGGCCTCGCTGTAGCTCCAGTAGACCAGCCGGTTGCTGGCAAAGCGCGGGTCGGTCACCACGTCGAGCAGGCCGCCCTGGCCCTCGGCCACCACGGCGGGCAGGCCGGGCAGCGGAGGGCCCAGCTTGCCGTCGGCGCTGATGATGCGCATGCGGCCGGGCCGTTCGGTCACCAGCATCCTCCCTTCGGGCAGAAAGGCCAGGCCCCAGGGGTTGACCAGGCCATGGGCCACCACGGCCACCCGCAGCGCACGGCCCTGCGCAACGGCGCCGCCGTGCAGCAGGCTGCCGGCGGCCAGGGCGAACAGGGGGAGCAGGGCGCCCAGGGCGGCGCGGCGTGGCAGGTTCTGGTGTGCAGGCATGGGTCAATTCCTTCAGGCTGGGGCGGCGAATGCGGCTTCTACCACCATCTGCAGCCGTTGCTGGCCCTGGTATTCATCCAGGTTCAGGCGGTAGGCCAGCCGCACCCGCGGTGGCAGCGGCTCGGCATGGCCGAACCAGATGGCGTCGCGCAGTGTGCCGGCATGGCGCACCCGCAGTTTCAGGTGTTTCTCGCCGACCAGGCGCTGCTGCAGCACGTCCACATCGTCGCAGAACACCGGCGCCTCGAAACCCTGGCCCCACACCTGCGCGTCGAGCGTGGCCACGGTGGCGGTGTTGAACCACTCACCGCCCAGCGGACCGTCGGTGGCCAGGCAGCGGTGCAGCGCGGCGGGTTGCAGCCAGTCGGCGGCCACCTGCTGCAGCGCGCTGGCAAACAGCGGCCAGTCGGCCTCGGCCAGGGTGCAGCCTGCCGCCATGGCATGGCCGCCGAAGCGCAGCAGCAGCGCCGGGTGGCGCTTGCTGACCAGGTCCAGCGCGTCACGCAGGTGGAAGCCGGCGATCGACCGGCCCGACCCCTTCAGCAGCCCGTCCTGCCCGCGCGCCAGCACGAAGGTGGGGCGGTGCAGCCGGTCTTTCAGCCGCCCGGCGACGATGCCGACCACGCCTTCGTGGAAGGCGGGGTCGAACAGCACCAGCGCGGTGGGCACGGCCGCCGTGTCGCCCTGGCGTGCCAGCAGGTCGTCCAGCAGCAGCTCGGCCTGGGTGGCCATGTCGGTCTGCACCTCGCGGCGCTGGCGGTTGATGGCGTCCAGCGCCTGGGCCAGGTCGGCGGCGCGCGCCGGGTCGTCGGTGCGCAGGCATTCGATGCCCAGCGTCATGTCGCTCAGCCGGCCGGCGGCATTGATGCGCGGGCCCAGCGCAAAGCCGAAGTCGAAGGCCGATGCGCGCTGCGGCTGCCGGCCGGCGGCGGCGAACAGCGCCGCCACACCGGGCTGCATGCGCCCGGCGCGGATGCGCTTCAGGCCCTGCGCCACCAGCCGGCGGTTGTTGTCGTCGAGTTTCACCACGTCGGCCACCGTGCCCAGGGCCACCAGGTCGAGCAGGGCATCCAGCCGCGGCTGCTGGTCCACGGCGAAGGCACGGCGGGCGCGCAACTCGGCGCGCAGCGCCAGCAGCACGTAGAACATCACGCCCACGCCGGCCAGGGCCTTGCTGGCAAAGCCGCAGCCGGGCTGGCTGGGGTTGACGATGACATCGGCATCGGGCAGCAGCACCGCGCCGTCGGCGCCCAGGGCCGGCAGGTGGTGGTCGGTCACCAGCACCTGCAGGCCCAGCGCGCGGGCATGGGCCACGCCGGCGCTGCTGGCGATGCCGTTGTCCACCGTCACCAGCAGCTGCGGTGGGGCATCTGGTTGCCGGGCAATCGCCAGGTCGACGATGGCCGGCGTGAGGCCATAGCCGTGCACCAGCCGGTCGGGCACCACGTAGCCCAGCGTGCCGGGCGCGGCGCCCAGCATCGCCAGGCCGCGCAGCGCCACGGCACAGGCGGTGGCGCCGTCGCAGTCGTAGTCGGCCACGATGACGATGCGCTTGCCTGCGGCGATGGCGTCTGCCAGCAGCGTGGCGGCGGCGCTGGCGCCCAGCAGCGCGGTGGGCGGCAGCAGGCGGGCCAGGCCGTCGTCCAGGTCATCGGCGCTGCGCACGCCGCGGGCGGCGAACAGCCGTGCCAGCAGCGGGTGCACGCCCGCCTGTTCCAGTGCAAAGGCGGTGCGCGGGGGCACGTCGCGCTGCTGGAGTGAGGGTGTGGTCACAAGCTCTCCAGGGCCGCGTTGGCCGATGGCTGCCGGAACGCGCCCGTCAGCCGCCGCCAAAGCCCTTGCGGAGCCGGGGCAAAGCTGCGGGCGAACCGCTCGCCGCACAGCGTGAGCTGGCCGCCCGCCGCAGCCACATCGGCGATGGCGCCCGCATCGAGCGCACGCCAGGCATCGCACCAGGCGGCCCAGTCTTCATGGAGCGCGGGTTCGCGCAGGCGGTCGTCCACCGTGGGTGCGGCCAGCTGCACTGCCGGCAGCCGGCCACAGTGGCTCAGCCAGAACGAGTTGACCGTGGGCAGTCCGGCGGCCTCGCGCTGGTCATTCAGCGCATGGGTGTACAGCAGCATCTGCACCTCGTTCTGCAGCCGGCGGATCAGCCGGGCGCTGCGGTGGTCGGGCAGCCACAGGTCGACATTGCGGCCGCTCACCCGGTCGAGCGACGCGGTGGCCAGGCCGTCGAACAGCACATGCGTGGCCAGCCATTGCAGCGGCGCGGCCCAGTGCAGCGTGAAGCCTTCGCTTTCGAACAGCGGGCGCACGGCCTCCAGCACGGCGCGGGAGCCGGCTTCGTCCAGCAGCAGCGTGGCCGGCGGCGTCAGGCTCACCTGGTCGGTGCCCACATGCAGGTGCACCGGCGTCAGCAGCGCCCAGGGCTGGCCGGCGTCCAGGCCCAGCGCAGCGGCCTGCCGCGCAGCAAAAGGCAGCGCCACATCGGGCGCATGGGGCCAGCCCAGCGCGGCGGCCAGGGCCTGCTCATGCGGCGGATTGGGGCTGTAGGCGTCGCTGCCCAGCACCGCGCCGGGCTGCAGCCGGCCCAGCGCGCGGTCCAGCTGCGGCAGCTGCAGCGTCTGCAGGGCCTGCTGGCCGGCGTCGGACACGGTGCCGGCAAAGGGGACGATCAGGTGCATGTGCGCGCATTATCCGGGGCGGCTGCCAGCCGGTGGCCGGCGATGGCCACTGGTAGCATCGCGGCCCGATGATGACCCTTTGCCCTGGTTGCGCAGCATGAACTGGCCCTATGAATGGCAGATCGGCTGGCGCTACACCCGCGCCGGCCGCACCGGGCGGCGCAACGGCTTCGTCTCCTTCATCTCGCTGGTGTCGGTGCTGGGCATCGCGCTGGGCGTGGCGGCGCTGATCATCGTGCTGAGCGTGATGAACGGCTTCCAGAAGGAAGTGACCGACCGCATGCTCAGCGTGGTGGCGCATGTGGAGGTGTTCGACGTGCAGGGCGAAGCCCTGGCCGACTGGCGCGCCACGGCGGCCACCGCCAAGAAGAACCCGGCGGTGGTGGCGGCCGCACCCTTCATCTCCCAGCAGTCGCTGATCGCCCGCGGCGACGAGATGCGCGGCGCCATCGTGCGCGGCATCGACCCCGCCGAGGAGCCCAAGGTGACGCCGCTGGCCGCGCAGATGGCCGCCAGCGGCCTGCTGGGCCAGCTGCAGCCGGGCGCCTGGCGCATCGTGCTGGGGGCCGAGCTGGCACGCCAGCTGCGGGTGCAGGCGGGCGACAGCGTCACCCTGGTGGCCCCCGGCGGGCAAGTGACACCGGCCGGCACGGTGCCGCGGCTCAAGAGCTTCACCGTGGCCGGCACCTTCGACGCCGGACATTTTGAATACGACAACGGCCTGGCGCTGATCCATGTGGACGACGCCGCCCGGCTTTATCGGCTGGACGGCCCCACCGGCGTGCAACTGAAACTGGCCGACCTGCAACAGGCGCGCGCCATCGCCCAGCAGCTGGTCGACACCCTGCAGCCCGGCCTGCTGGTGCGCGACTGGACCCGCACCAACCGCAACTGGTTCGACGCTGTGCAGCTGGAAAAGCGGCTGATGTTCATCATCCTCACGCTGATCGTGGCGGTGGCCGCCTTCAACCTCGTCAGCACCCTGGTGATGACGGTGACCGACAAGCGCGCCGACATCGCCATCCTGCGCACCCTGGGCGCCAGCCCGCGCTCGATCATGGGCATCTTCGTGGTGCAGGGGGCCGCCAGCGGGGTGATCGGCACGCTGTCGGGCGTGGCCTTCGGCCTGCTGGTGGCGCTGAACATCGGCACCCTGGTGCCGGCGCTGGAGCGGCTGCTGGGCGTGGCCTTCCTGCCAGGCAGCATCTACGTCATCAGCAGCATGCCCAGCGACCCGCGCTTTTCCGACGTGCTGCCGATCACGCTGATTGCGCTGGTGCTGGCCTTCATCGCCACGCTGTACCCCAGCTGGCGCGCCAGCCGGGTCAAGCCCGCCGAGGCGCTGCGTTATGAGTGATGTCGCCCCCCCCCGAAGCACCTTCGGCGCTCCCCCCCAGGGGGGCGCCACCAGCGGCCCGGCGGAGCCGGTTCCGCGGCGGCCGCTCGGTCAAGACACATCCGTTGTTCTACGCTGTGATGGATTGACCAAGCGCTTCACCGAAGGCGGGCTGGACGTGGCCGTGCTGCAGGGCGTCAGCCTGCAGGTGGCCGCCGGCGAGACGCTGGCCATCGTCGGTGCGTCGGGCTCGGGCAAGAGCACCCTGCTGCACCTGCTGGGCGGGCTGGACGCGCCCAGCGCCGGCCAGGTGCTGCTGATGGGTCAGGATCTGGCCACGCTGGGCGAGACCGCGCAGGGTGTCTGGCGCAACCGGCACCTGGGCTTCGTCTACCAGTTCCACCATCTGCTGCCCGAGTTCACCGCGCTGGACAACGTGGCCATGCCGCTGCGCATCCGCCGCGACAGCGTGGCCACCGCCCAGGCTGCTGCGCGCGAGGTGCTCACCGCCGTGGGCCTGGCCGCGCGGCTGGACCACCGGCCGGCGCAGCTCTCAGGCGGGGAGCGGCAGCGCGTGGCCATTGCCCGCGCCCTGGTCACGCGCCCGGCCTGCGTGCTGGCGGACGAACCCACCGGCAACCTCGACCGCAGCAGCGCCGACGCGGTGTTTGCGCTGATGCTGCAGTTGGCCAGGGACCGCCGCACCGCCTTCGTGCTGGTGACGCATGACAGCACGCTGGCCGCCCGCTGCCAGCAGGTGCTGCGGCTGGAGCAGGGCCGGCTGGTGGATTGAGCTGGCCGGTCGGCCAGCCGTGCTGCGGACTGCGCAGTCCTGGGTACGGGTGGTGACCGCTTCACCTTCGCTTCAGGTGCGGCGGCTACAAACCGTGTCACATGCCAGTTGCCGGCATCCAGCTGCTTCCAGTGCCACGGCACCAACGGGCAGGGCCCCGGCTTCGACAAGCTGGCCGGCAAGTCGG
>JBBRVT010000041.1:0-15662 GCA_038246615.1 Burkholderiales bacterium | reverse complement strand
CTCCCGCTCGGGCAGGTAGATCAAATGCGGGCCGTCGTCGGGAAACTTCTTGCCCAGCGCGCTGGCGGCTGTCAGAAACCCGGCGTGCCGGCCCATCACCACCGCCAGGTACACGCCGGGCAGCGCAGCGTTGTCCAGGTTGGCGCCGGCAAAGGCCTGGGCCACGAAGCGCGCCGCGCTGGGAAAGCCCGGCGTGTGGTCGTTGCCGACCCGGTCGTTGTCGATGGTCTTGGGAATGTGGATGCAGCGCAGCGGGTAGCCCGCAGCGTGCGCCTCCTGGCTGACGATGCGCACCGTGTCCGACGAATCATTGCCGCCGATGTAGAAGAAGTGGCCGATGCCATGCGCCTGCATCACGCGGAAGATCTTCTGGCAGTAGGCCAGATCGGGCTTGTCGCGGGTGCTGCCCAGCGCCGAACTGGGCGTGGCGGCCACCATCTCCAGGTTGTGGCTGGTCTCGCGGGTGAGGTCGACGAAATCTTCCTCCAGGATGCCGCGCACGCCGTGGCGGGCGCCGTAGACCAGGTCGATGCCCTTGTGGCGGCGCGCCTCCAGCACCACGCCCACCAGGCTCTGGTTGATCACCGCAGTGGGGCCGCCGCCCTGGGCGACGAGAATCTTCTGCAAGGACAAGGCACGCTCCTGAAACCGATGGGGGCCGGCCGCCGCCGGCGGCCGAAGCCGCTAGCGTAGCGCCTGCCCGGCCCCTCGGCCTCCGGGCCTCCGGGCCTCTCCGGGCTGTGTGCCCTGGCCTGCAGCGCCGCCGCTCAGCGCGCGTGGTGCACCGGCGCCAGCCCGTAGACGGGCGTCGGGATGCCGGCCAGCCGGGCCTGCAGCTGCAGCGACAGGAACTGCGAGTAATGCCGGCTCTGGTGCAGGTTGCCGCCGTGCACCCACAAGTGGGGCACCTGGGTGGGCTTCCACATGTTGCGCAGTTCACCTTCCCACGGCCCCGGGTCCTTGGGCGTGTCGCTGCCCAGGCCCCACACCTTGCCCAGGCGGTCGGCCACCTGGGGCGAGATCAGCTCGGCCAGCCACTGGTTCATCGAGCCGTAGCCGGTGGCGTACACCAGCACGTCGGCCGGCAGCTCGGTGCCGTCGGTCAGCGTCACGCTGGTCGGGTTGATGCGCTCGATGGTGGTGTGGCTCTTGAGCTTGATGCTGCCGTTGGCCACCAGCTCGCTGGCGCCGACGTCGATGTAGTAGCCCGAACCGCGGCGCAGGTACTTCATGAACAGGCCCGAGCCGTCGACGCCGAAGTCGAGCATGAAACCGGCTTTCTCCAGCCGGCCATACAGGTCGGCATCGCGGCGCTTCATCTCGTCATACACCGGCACCTGCAGCGGCGCCATGATCTTGTAGGGCAGGCTGGCAAAGATCAGGTCGCCCTTGTGGTGGTCCACGCCGGCGGCAATGGCGTCTTCGCTGTACAGGCCGCCCAGCGCCAGCTCCATCAGGCTGGCCGATGGCGCGATGTGGGTACTGCTGCGCTGCACCATGGTCACGTCCACGCCGTGCTCCCACAGCGCGGCGCAGATGTCGTGCGACGAGTTGTTGCTGCCCAGCACCACCACCTGCTTGCCGATGCAGGCCTCGGGGCCGGGGTGCTTGCTGGAATGGTGCTGGTCACCCTGGAAGCTGTCGGCCCCCGGGATCTGCGGCACGCTCGGGTAGCCCGACACGCCCAGCGCAATCACCAGCTCCTTGGGCCGCAGCACCACCGTTTCGCCATTGCGCTGCACCGTCACTTCCCAGGTCTGGCTGGCCTCGTCGAAGCGGGCGCTGGTGGCGGTGGTGCTGGCCCAGTAGTCGATCTCCATGATCTTGACGTAAGCCTCCAGCCAGTCGGCGAGCTTGTCCTTGGGCGAGAACACCGGCCAGTCGGCGGGGAAGTCGAGATACGGCAGGTGGTCGTACCACACCGGGTCGTGCAGGCACAGGCTCTTGTAGCGGTTGCGCCAGCTGTCGCCGGCGCGGGCGTTCTTCTCGATGACGATGTGCGAGATGCCCAGCCGCCGCAGCCGCGCGCCCAGCGCGATGCCACCCTGGCCGCCACCGATCACCACCACCTCGGGCTGCACCGTGTGGCCCAGGCTGGCGGTCTCGTCGGCCTTCAACTCGGCCCAGTTCTTGCGGCCGCGGTGCACCCCGTGCTCGGCGCCGGCCACGCGGTGGCGGCCGGTCTTGTCCTCGTGGCCTTTCAGCTCGACCATGGTGGTCAGCAGGGTCCAGGCGCGGCCATTGATCAGGCGCACCAGGCCCTTGCCACGCGCCAAGCGGGTCTCGAAGGTGAACCAGCCCTCGGTCACGCCGTCAGCGGCGGTGGCCTCGCCGATGAGCTGCCAGTTGCTGGGCGCCACGTCGTCCAGGCGGGCCTGCAGCATCGTGCGCACGGCAGCCGGGCTTTCCTGGGTGCAGAGGTTCCAGGTGAAGGTGACGAGGTCGCGCCAGTAACAGTCGTCGCCCATCATCGCCACGGCGGCGTCGATGTCGCGGCGCTGCAGGGCGTCGTCAAAGCCGCTCAGCCAGGCCTGTGCGTGCTGGCTGGGGGTGGTGTCGGTCATGGTCTTGTCTCCGTGTGCTTGCTGAAAAGTGCAACGGCGGGGCTGCCGTGCCCTGCACATGCCGCAAAGCCCATGCCGTGCAGGCAACAGCTGGCCATGCGGCAGTGCAGCACGGCCGCAGCGCGCGGCGGGCTGCGGGTGGGCGGTCGATCCAGGCGTCGACGTGCTGCACCGCAGCAGAGGCGCGGCGGCTGTCACAGGGTGACAGGTGTCACACCCCAGGTGTGACAGCCGACTGCCTCTGCCTCTGCCTCTGCCTCTGCCGCTAACGCGGCTTGCGGCGGGCCGGCATGCCCGCGCGCGGTGGCAGGCCGGTGTGCTGCGTCAGCAGGCTGCCGCGGCGCGGCCGGGCCGGGGCGGCAGCGGCGTCGCCAGCCGGCTTGGGCACCGGCTGCCAGCTGGGCACCAGGTGCTTCTTGCCGTTGCCGATCAGGTCGGCCCGGCCCATGGCTTGCAGCGCCTCGCGCAGCACTGGCCAGCCGGCGGCGTCGTGGTAGCGCAGGAAGGCCTTGTGCAGGCGGCGGCGCTTCTCGCTGCGCACGACATCCACCTTCTCCATCAGGTCGGTCTTGGCGGCGTCGCGGCTCAGGCCCTTCAGCGGGTTGCGGCCGGTGTGGTACATCGCCGTGGCGCTGGCCATCGGGCTGGGGTAGAAGGTCTGCACCAGGTCGGCGCGAAAGCCGTTGGCCTTGAGCCACAACGCCAGGTGCAGCATGTCTTCGTCGCTGGTGCCGGGGTGCGCGGCGATGAAGTACGGGATCAGGTACTGCTGCTTGCCGGCTTCGGCGCTGTACTTGTCGAACAGCTGCTTGAAGCGGTCGTAGCTGCCGATGCCGGGCTTCATCATCTTGGACAGCGGCCCGGCCTCGGTGTGCTCGGGCGCGATCTTCAGATAACCGCCCACATGGTGCGTGACCAGTTCCTTCACGTAGGCGGGCGAGCGCAGCGCCAGGTCGTAGCGCAGGCCGGAGGCGATCAGCACCTTCTTCACCCCGGGCAGCGCGCGGGCGCGGCGGTACATGCTGATCAGCGGCGCATGGTCGGTGCCCAGGTTCGGGCAGATGCCGGGGTACACGCAGCTGGGCTTGCGGCAGGCGCGCTCGATGGCGGTGCTCTTGCAGCGCAGGCGGTACATGTTGGCGGTGGGGCCGCCGAGATCACTGACCACGCCGGTGAAGCCCGGCACCTTGTCGCGCATGTCCTCGATCTCGCGGATCACCGAGTCCTCGCTGCGGCTCTGGATGATGCGGCCCTCGTGCTCGGTGATCGAGCAGAAGCTGCAGCCGCCGAAGCAGCCGCGCATGATGTTCACGCTGAAGCGGATCATTTCCCAGGCGGGGATCTTGGTCGGCCCGTCATGGCGGCCCTGGGCGTCGACATAGCTGGGGTGCGGGCTGCGCGCATAGGGCAGGCCGAACACGTGGTCCATCTCGGCCGTGCTCAGCGGAACGGGCGGCGGGTTGATCCACAGGTCGCGCGGCTTGCCGCCCACCTCGTGCGCTTGCACCAGCGCGCGGGCGTTGCCGGGGTTGGTCTCCAGGTGCAACACCCGGTTGGCATGGGCGTAGAGCACCGGGTCGCGCTTCACCTGCTCGAAGCTGGGCAGGCGGATCACCGTGCGCTCGCGTACCGGCAACTGGATGCGGCCGCTGCGCGGCACCAGGGTGATGGCGACGGGCTTCAGCGCGGCGGGGTCGGCGTTGTCCTTCGCGCAGCTGGCGCCTTGGCTGGCGGCCGCCTCGCTGGTGGTCTGGTAGGGGTTGATGTGGTCGTCGATGCGCCCGGGCAGGTCGACCTCGGTGCTGTCGATCTGGAACCAGCCTGCAGCGCTGGGGTCGCCATCGCGCCGCAGGAAGGCGGTGCCGCGCACGTCGGTGATCTGCGCCACCGGCTCGCCGGCGGCCAGGCGGTGGACGATCTCGACCAGCGCGCGCTCGGCATTGCCGTACAGCAGCAGGTCGGCCTGCGCGTCCACCAGGATGGCGCGGCGCACCTTGTCTTGCCAATAGTCGTAGTGGGCGATGCGGCGCAGGCTGGCCTCGATGCCACCCAGCAGGATGGGCACCTCCCCAAACGCCTCTCTGCAGCGCTGGGTGTAGACCAGGCTGGCGCGGTCGGGGCGCTTGTCGGGCGCGCCACCCGGGGTGTAGGCATCGTCGCTGCGGGCGCGGCGGTCCGCCGTGTAGCGGTTGATCATCGAATCCATGTTGCCGGCGGCCACGCCGAAGCACAGGTTCGGCTGGCCCAGCGCGGCAAACGGCGCTGCGCTGTGCCAGTCGGGCTGGGCGATGATGCCGACGCGAAAGCCCTGCGCCTCCAGCACCCGGCCCACCACCGCCATGCCGAAGCTGGGGTGGTCGACATAGGCATCGCCGGTGACGATCACCACGTCGCAACTGTCCCAGCCCAGCGCGTCCATCTCGGCGCGGCTGGTGGGCAGGAAGGGCGCGTTGCCGAAGCGCCTGGCCCAATGGGGGCGGTAGGTCGTCAGCGGCTTGGCGTCGAGCCCGTATTCGGTGCGGGAGGTGGCAATGGACACGGCGGCAGGGGCATCGGCAAAAGGGTCAGGATTGTCACCCGCCACCGCCGACCGCGCCGGGGCGCGGTCAAGCCGGGTGCGCGCCACCCTGGCCGGCACCCCAGCCAACCCGACGAACGGCCTGTTGTCCGACAGGCGCAGGGCCTGGACACGCACAACCGCCGGCCGGCGCCAGCCCTAAAGTCTGCATCCACAGTGTTTGGCAACAGTGTGTGACAAGCCGGCGACACGGTGCATCCAGCCCGGGCGCTGGCGGCAGCGGGGGCGGTGGGGCACCGGCCGCGCCAGCATTTGCAACCTGCCCCGGAAAAATCGCCATGACCACCACCGCACGCCCGCTATCCCCAAACTCCGCGCTCTCTCCAAGCGCAGCACAGCCGCCCGATGCATTGCGCCACATGCCCCGCCGGCGCTTCAGCCTGTTGCTGCCCTGGGCCGGCATGGCCTTGCTGGCAGCCTGCTCGAAGGACCCGGAGCCCGCCCCGGCAGCCGCACCGACAACTCCCGCCCCTGCGGACCCCGCGCCGGCGCCTGCTGCAACCACCGCCCCGCCTGCGGACATGTCGCCCAGCGGTGGCGCAACCGGCGCGGGCCTGCCGATGGTCGACCCGGCCGACCCGTCGGCAAAGCCGCTGGCCTACACCGCCGACGCCAGCCAGGTGGTGGCTGCGGAGAACCCGAAATACCAGCCTGGCCAGGCCTGCTCGAATTGCGCGCTGTATGCCGGCAAGCCCGCTGACGCGGCCGGCCCCTGCCCGTTGTTCGCCGGCCGGCAGGTTGCTGCCAAAGCCTGGTGCAACGCCTACGTGAAGAAGACCGGCTGACCGCCGGGCTTCGCCGTGCGATGGCTTTGGCAAAGGAGCCTGTCGGACTTGGGGAGCGTCGGCTGCGAATCGACCGCAGCGGTCCATTTCTCACCGTCTTTTTGCCCCATGGCTGGGCAATGGGGCTGCAAATCCGGCAAGAACTGTCCTCCCTGAAGCCGATTCTCGCTATCGACGCCCCAAGTCCGACAGGCTCCCAGCGCCACCACAGCGCTGGCAGGGCCCACCTCAGGCAACCAGCGCCCGGCGCAGGGCCATGCGCGCCATCATGCGGCTGGCCATGTTGGCGCTCATCAGCACCGCGAACCAGCGCTCGCGGGGCTGCACGAACAGTGCCGTGCCGCTGATGCCCGACCAGGTCAGCTCGCCCGCACTGCAGGGCATGGCCGACGGGCCCCAGTCGTGCCGCACCGCCAGGCCCAGCCCGAAGCCGAAACCCGGGCCGGTGTAGCCGGACGGGCCGTCCACGCCGTCGGCCAGCTGGTTGCGCGACAGCGCTGCGAACAGGCGCTCTGAGAGCAGGCGCTGGCCGCCGGGTGACGCCACCACTGGCGCACCGGCAGCCGCACCGGCTGCGGCACCCACTGCGGCACCCACTGCGGCACCCACCGCAGCGCCTACCGAAGCGCCCACCGCTCCCCGCACCACCCCGCCATCGGCCAGCATGCGGGCAAAGGCGGCGTAGTCGTCCAGCGTGCTGACCAGGCCGCCACCGCCGCTGTCCATCCATGCGGCACCGGCCTGGCGCTGGCCGATCGGCGCCACCGAGGCGTGCCAGGCGGCATCGTCGGCAAAGGCGGTGGCCAGCACCTCGCCCTCGGCGATCTCGAAGCCGGTGTGGCGCATGCCCAGCGGGCCGAACAGGCGGCGCTGCAGCGCGGTGGCCAGCGGCACGCCGTCCAGCGCCTCGACCACCAGGCCGAGCACGTCGGTGCTGTAGCCATAGCGGAAGGCTGCGCCCGGCGCATTCACCAGCGGCAGCGCAGCCAGGCTGGCCAGCAGGCCGGCACCGTCCAGGCCGGCACGCCCGGGCGCCAGGGCCGCCGCCGTCCAGGCGGCACGCAGCGCTGCATACGGCACTTCCTGCGGGTAGGCGAAGCCGGCGGTGTGGCGCATCAGGTCACGCACCGTGGGGCCGGGCATGGCCAGGCTGCCGTCGGCCAGCCGCAGGCCGCGCAGGGCAGGCAGGATTTCGGCCACCGGCGCATCCAGGTCGAGCCGGCCTTCGTCGACCAGCATCAGCGCGGCCACTGTCACCACCGGCTTGGTGAGCGATGCGATGCGAAAGCGCACGCCGGCATGCAGCGGCGCCGCAGCGCCGGGGTGGATGCGGCCGAGCGCATGGCGCGCCAGCACCTGGCCGGCGCGTTCGACCAGCAGCAGGGCGCCGGGGCAGTGGCGGGCGGCGATCTGGTGCTGCAGCAGGTCGAGGACGGGGTTGGTCATGGGTCGGTGGCGGTTGGCAGCCGGGGTGGGTGGTTCGATGCGGCGGCGGCCTGCCCTGCCGTGCGTCAACGTGGCGGCGGCTCGCCGTCACGTGCGTTCGGCGAACGGATGCCCCAGCGCGCCATGCGGCGGTACAGCGTCATGCGGGCGCAGCCCAGTTGCCGCGCCAGCGCAGCCACGTTCCAGTGGGCGTCGCGCAGCTGCCGGGTCAGGGCCTGGGCCTGGGCCTGCCGGTCGATGCTGGCGGCAGCGGCACCGCCCGGCCCGGCGCCGTCGGCCTGCAACGCATCGGGCAGGTCGGCCACGCCGATCAGGCCGTGGCTGCACATGCTGCGGGCGCAGTCCAGCGCGTTGCGCAGCTCCCGCAGGTTGCCGGGCCAGGGGTGGGCCAGCAGGCGGGCGCGGGCGGCGGCGTCCAGCCGGGCCGGCGGGCTGCCGTCGGCCAGCAGGCGGTCGATCATCACGCCCAGGTCGCTGCGCTCGCGCAGCGGCGGCAGGCTGAACTGCGCGCCGTTCAGCCGGTAGTACAGATCGTCGCGGAAGCGGCCTGTGCGCACCCGCTGCTCCAGCAGCGCATGGGTGGCAGCGATCACGCGGATGTTCACCGGCACCGGCCGCACCGCGCCGATGGGCAGCACCTCGCGCTCGGCCAGCACCCGCAACAGGCGCGCCTGCAGGCCCAGGGCCATGTCGCCGATCTCGTCGAGGAACAAGGTGCCGCCGTCGGCCGACTGGATCAGCCCTCGCCTGGCGCGCGGCCCGGCGCCGGTGAAGCTGCCAGGCAAGTGGCCGAACAGCTCGCTCTCGATCAGGCCGTCGGGAATGGCGGCGCAGTTCACCGCCACGAAGGGCTGCGCGCGGCGTGCGCTGGCGGCATGCAGGGCCTTGGCGAAGTATTCCTTGCCGCTGCCGGTCTCGCCGGTGATCAGCAGGCTCATCGGGCTGTTGACCAGGCGCGCGGCGCGCTCGATCTGGCGGTCGAGCCGGGCGTCGCCGCCCGACAGCGCGGCCAGCGCCGGGGGCAGGCTGCGCCCTGGCGGCGCGGGCTGGGGCGCGGGTTGGGGCGCGGGTTGGGGCGTGCCCTGCGGCGCGGTCTGCGGCGCGGGTCGCAGCGCCTGGGCGGCCACCGGCGGCGGCGCGGCCAGCATGAACAGCAGCTGCCTGCCGCCGGTGAGCAGCACCGCGCGCTGGTCGGCCGGGCGCCCGGCCATGAAGCGGCCCAGGTCCTCGGGCCGGCAGTCCAGCAGCGCCTGCAGCGGCTGGCCGATCAGCGGCCGGCCAGCCAGCGCGGGCTGCGCCTGCAGCAGCAGGTGGGCCCGGCGGTTGTGGCCGATCAGCCGGCCGCTGGCGTCCAGCGCCAGCAGCAGCTCGGGGTTCAGGTCCAGGAACTGCGGCGCTGCCGCCAGACGCAGCACCCAGTCATGCCGGAAGCGGTGCAGGAACTGCGCGTTCTCCACCTGCTGCGCCGCCTGCTTGACCAGCTGCAACGCCAGGTGCTGGCTGGTCTTGGGGTCGGGCGCGCGCAGCGCCGAGATGTCGAGCACCGCGCTCAGTTCGCCATGCGGGTTGAACACCGGCGCGCTGGTGCAGGTGAGCGGGATGTGGGTGGCGTCGAAATGGTCGGCCAGATGCACGGTGAGCGCCTGGCCGGTGCTGATGCAGGTGCCCACGCCACAGGTGCCGGCATGCTGCTCGCTCCAGTCGGCGCCCAGGTACAGGCCGGCCTTGCGCAGGCTGGGCTCGACCACCAGGTCACCGAGAAAATCCACGGTGATGCCGCGCGCGTCGGTCAGCAGCACCACATAGCCCAGGCCGGCCACCTGCTGGTAGAGCGATTCCAGGCCGTGGCGGGCGATGTGGAGAAAGGCCTCCATCTGGTCCTGGTGCTCGCGCAGGCGGGCGCCCGGCAGGATCACCGCCTCCTGCATGCGCGTGGGGTCGAGCCGGTGCTGGTGCACGCAGCGCTGCCAGCTGGCGCGGATGATGGCGTCGTGCGCCTGGGCGGCGGGCGCGGCCAGGCCGGCATCGGCCACCTGCATCACGGTGGCGATGTGCGTGCGCTGGGCGCTGCCGGCGGCCGCCATGGTGGCGTGATGGCTGTGTGGTGGCTGTGTGGTGGCTGTGTGGTGGCCGGGGCGGTGGCCGGGGCGCTCAGCCCACCTTCACTTCGCTGATCTGCAGGATCGGCTGGGCGTCGGTGTAGTTGGGCACGTCACCCATGATCTCGGCGCCATGCTTGGCCAATGCGGCCTGCAGCGCCTCCACCGATGTGAGGTGCAGCGTGCCCACCGCCACATACGGCGCCGGCGCACCGGGCGCACCACCGGCCAGGCCGGCATCGACGCTGAAGCCGGTGCAGGCGTCGCCGATGCGGGCCTTGACCATCGGCATGTGCTTCTCGCAGTAGTAGGCCATGTCGAAACGGCCGCTGGGGGTGGGCGGGTAGAAGATCTGGACGTTGATCACGGGTGTGTCTCCGGGTGGTGGGCAGCCGGCTGGCTGCGCGCCCCGGGTTATCGCATGCAGGCGCCCGGGCGGCACCCTGGGGTTCGCCCTGGGGCTGCGCCAGACAGGCCCAGGTGCAGACAGGCCCAGGTGCAGTCAGGCCCGGTAGGACGGATCGGCCCGGTCCGCCAGGCGCTGCATCGCGTCGAAGCTGTCTTGCCCGGCGCCGAACTTGGTGTTGAAGTTCAGCGAATCACGCACGCAGCCCTGCAGCACCGGCACCGGGATGACGCGCAGCGGCCCCAGCGCCTGGGCGGTGGTCTGCACCTCGCAGGCGCGCTGCAGCACCCACAGCAGGTTGAAGGCCTGGGCCAGCGTGGCGCCGATCACCACCGGCCCGTGGTTGCGCAGCAGCAGCACTGGCTTGCATCCATCCAGCCCCGAGGGCTCGGCAAGCTGAGCCCGCCCCCCGCGGGAAGCGGACGGGCTCGGGAGCGGCCCGGCGGCCGTCCTGTCCGGCGCCCCCGCACTCGCCCCCGCACTCGCCAGGATGCGCGCGCCCTCGTCGGCATGCACGGTGATGCCCTCGAAGTCGTGGTAGGCCACCTTGCCATGCAGCTGCGCGGCATAGAAGTTGGTGAAGCTCAGGCCGCCTTCCAGGCAGCACACCGCCATGGTGGCGGTGGTGTGCACATGCATCACGCAGTGCGCCCCGGGCAGGCTGGCGTGGATGGCGCCGTGGAAGGTGAAGCCCGCCGGGTTGATCGGCCAGGCGCTCTCGCCCACGGTGTGGCCGTGCACGTCCACCTTCACCAGGTTGCTGGCGCAGACCTCGCTGTAGTGCAGGCCGAAGGGGTTGAGCAGGAAATGCCCCGGCTCATTCGGCACCCGCAGCGACAGGTGGTTGTAGATCAGCTCGGCCCAGCCCAGCCGGTCGAAGATGCGGTAGGCAGCGGCCAGCTGTACCCGCGCGGCCCATTCGGCGGGGGCGATGTCGCTGGGGCGGGGGTAGAGGGCATCGAGGTCGGGCATGGCGCTTCCTTTGCATCATCAGCTGGCAGACAAGGACTGGCTGCGGGCGATCTGCCGGCAGATCACCACCATCGGCAGCAGGCCCACCACCACGATGGCCAGCGCGGCGGTGCTGGCCTCGGCCAGGCGTTCATCGGCGGCCAGGGTGTAGGCCTGGGTGGCCAGGGTGTCGAAGTTGAAGGGCCGCATCACCAGCGTGGCGGGCAGCTCCTTCATCACGTCGATGAAGACCAGCAACGCAGCGGTGAGCAGGCTGCCGCGCAGCAGCGGCAGGTGCACCCGGCGCAGGGTTTGCGCCGGCGTGTGGCCCAGGCTGCGGGCGGCCTGGTCCATGCTGGGCGTGATCTTGGCCAGGCCCGAATCGACTGCCTGCATGGCCGCAGTGAGGTAGCGCACCACGCAGGCATACACCAGCGCGGCGATGCCGCCGGTGATCAGCAGGCCCGGCTGTACGCCGAACAGTTGCTGCGCCAGGGCCGCCAGCGCATGGTCGAGCCGGGTGACCGGGATCAGCACGCCCACCGCGATCACCGAGCCCGGCAGCGCATAGCCCAGCCCCGCCACCCGGTGCGCCCAGCGCATGGCGACGCCGCGGTGCACCCGCGCGGCATAGCCGATCAGCAGCGCCAGCGCCACCGCCAGCAGCGCGCTCAAGCCCGCCAGCAGCATGCTGTTGCCGGCCAGGCCGATGAAGCGCGCGCCGAACTGGGCGTCGCCCTCGGTCGAGGCCATGCGCCCCAGCAGCGCCGCCGGCAACACGAAGCCGCCGGCCAGCGGCAGCGCGCAGGCGCACCAGGCCAGCAGCGCCCGGCCACCGGCCAGCGGCATGCGCCCCGCACCGCTGCGGCGCAGGCTGGTCTCGGCAAAGCGCCGGCCACCGCGGCTCAGCCGCTCGAACACCAGCACCAGGATCACGAAGGCCAGCAGCACCAGGGCCAGCTGCGCCGCCGCCACCCGGTCGCCCAGCGAGAACCAGGCGCGGTAGATGCCGGTGGTGAAGGTCTGCACCGCGAAGTAGCTCACCGTGCCGAAGTCGGCCAGCGTCTCCATCAGCGCCAGCGCCACGCCGCCGGCAATGGCTGGCCGGGCCATCGGCAGGCTGACCCGCAAGAAGCCCTGCCAGGGCGTCAGGCCCAGCGAGCGCGCCACCTCCAGCGTGGCGCCGCCGCGCTCCAGGAAGGCGGTGCGCGCCATCAGGTAGACGTAGGGGTAGAGCACCAGCGAGAACATCGCCACCGCGCCGCCGGTGCTGCGCACATCGGGGAACCAGTAATCGGCGCGCCTCCAGCCGAAGGCCTCGCGCAGTGCGGTCTGCACCGGGCCCACGTACTGCAGCAGGTCGGTGTAGGTGTAGGCCATCACATAGGCCGGCATGGCCAGCGGCAGCACCAGCGCCCACTCGAACGTGGCGCGGCCGGGGAACTGGTGCCGCGTGACGAGCCAGGCCGCGCCCACGCCCAGCAGCGTGACGCCGATGCCCACGCCGGCGCACAGCCACAGCGTGGTGCGGATGTAGTCGGGCAGCACGGTGGCCGCCAGGTGCGCCCAGGTGCCGCTGCCGCTGCGGGCGAACACATTGGAGCCGACCGACAGGATGGGCACCGCCACCAGCGCCGCAGTGGCCAGGGCCAGCACCAGCAGCCACGACCAGCCCCTGCCACGGGCGGCGCCGGTGCCACGGGGCGGCGTGGCGGGCAGGCTCAGGCGCTCGGGGCGGGCGGACAAGATACGGGCGGCGCAGACGGGGTCGGGCCTGGTCTGGCGTGATCAGGCGTGATCGGGCAGTGTATCGGCCGGCCAATCGTCAATCACCAATCACCCATCGCGAATCACCAACGGCCGTCAACAGGAGACAGCAGGCAACAGCAGGCAACAGCAGGCGCCGATGGCCCGATCCTGGTCTCACACGACACCAGGGCCTGGGCGGTGCGGCTACTTCAGTCGGAAGAACGCCACCTCGCTCGCCAGGCGGCGTGCCTGCTCCGACAGCGCGCCTGCCGCCGCCGCCGTCTGCTCGACGAGCGCCGCATTCTGCTGCGTCGCCTGGTCCAGGTTCAGCACGGTCTCGCGGACCTGCCCGACGCCCAGGCTCTGTTCCTGCGCCGAGCCCGCCACCTCGCCGACCAGCTGGCCGATCTTCTGCGAGCTGTCGACGAGGCCGGCGATCGTCTCGCCCGCCTGCACGGCGACACGGCTGCCCGCCTCGACCTGTTCGGTGCTGGCGTGGATCAGTGCCTTGATCTCGCGCGCCGCGTCGGACGACCGGCCGGCAAGCGCCCGCACCTCGCTGGCGACGACGGCGAAGCCGCGACCTTGTTCGCCGGCGCGTGCCGCCTCGACGGCCGCGTTGAGAGCGAGGATGTTGGTCTGGAAGGCGATGCCGTCGATGACGCCGATGATCTCGCCGATGCGTCTGGACGAGGCCTGGATGCCGGCCATCGTCTGGACCACGTCGCCCATCACAGCGCCGCCGCGCCCGGCGGTGACGGCGTTCTGGTCGGCAACGCTCCTGGTCTCGCTCACCGTCGATGCGGTCTGGCGCACCTTGACCGAAATCCGCTCCATCGCCGACGATGCCTCCTCCAGTTGCGCTGCCGTCTGCTCGGTACGCTCGGACAGGTTGCGCGACGCGGCGGCGATCTCCTGGCTGGCGATGTCCACGCTGGCCGAACTCTCCAGCACGATGCCGACGATACGGCGCAGGCTGGTCTGCATCGCGCCCAAGGTCACCATCAGGCTGGCCGCCTCGTCGCGGCCCCAAGGGGTCGGCGCGGTGGTCAGGTTGCCCTGCGATATTTCGCGCAGGTGGCTGTCGACCGTCTTCAGGCCGCCCATCATCACGCGGTAGAAACAGAGCATCAGGTACGCAGCCAGCGCGACCGATGCGGCGACCAGGCCGAGCTGCCACGCCATCTTGCGTTGCAGGCCGTCGATGCGCGCCTGCAGCCGCGTGTCCAGTTCATCCAGCACCAAACGCACCAGAAGCGACTGGCGCTTGACGGTCTCAGCGCCGGCGCCGGCCACCGTTTGCGCACTGCCGGCGATCTCGCTGCCGAGCACCTGCGCTTCCAGCGCCTTGCGGAAGACGATGGCGGCCTCCATCTCGAACTTCTTCTCCATCGCCGCTTCACCGGCGATGCCGGTCTGGTAGGACGACTCGATCTCGTCGTCCAGGTAGTCCCAGAGCGCCAGGTTCTTCGACAGCATGTCGCGCCGGTAGGCTGTGACAGCCTTCGCGTCGAACGACGCGGCGGCCAGCGTGCGCGCTCTGTCCGTGCTCTCGTACTGCGCCGGGCCGCGCAGCACCGAGACATTCATCAGGTGGTAGGTGTCCAGGTCCGGGTCGAGCGCCAGGTTCGACCGGTCGGCGACCTCGCGCACCAGTCGCAGCAGGGCGTCGACGAACGCATCGTGGGCGGCGAAGGTGTCGTCCGGCGTGGCGAGCGCCGGCGTCGCCATCAGCTTGTCGTGCAGCGCACGCGAAGCGTCGAGCGGCTTCTCGAAGTCGACGCGGCCGCGGAGCGCCGTGTGCTGGTGGTCCAGCGCGTCGAATGCGGCCTGGACCTTGGTCTGGTGGCTGGCCAGGTCTTCGCTCTTGGTGACTGCCGCATGGCGCCGGGCCTGCGCGGCATCGATCAGGCCCAGCAGCGGCCGCATCGCGGACACGCCGCCACGCTCGGCCCGCGTGAACTCGACCTGCTGGTGCCCGGTCATGAGCAACTGGGACAGCAGGATCAGCATCGGCAGCAAAAATGCCGCTGAGATGCACAAGGACTTGGCCGTGAAGCCCAGTTGCCGGAACAACCGCACCCCGGGCGACAACCAGCCGTGGAAGCGAAAGAAGTCTCGCGCGCCAGCCTCTTGCATCGGCTGCGCACCGGGCGCGTTGGCGTGTCGGGTCGGGATCGCGGAAGCAGACATGGGCGGGCCTCGGTGGCGGGGAAGCGGCCAAACCTGCGCCGATGCGCTGGTTGTCGGCCGCCCCGCTGCGCCGCTTGAGGACATCGGCGGGCCGCGCGCCGGCTTCGCGGCGCGGTGCCCTGCCCGCCACCCTATGATCCGGGCACCATGAACCCTGCGGACACCCCCTGGCTGCAACTCGACGACATCGCCGTGGCCTATGGCCGGCGCACCGTGGTGGAACACTTCTCGCTGGCGCTGCCGCGCGGCACGGTGGGCTGCCTGCTGGGTCCGTCGGGCTGCGGCAAATCCACGGTGCTGCGGGCCATCGCCGGCTTCGAGCCGCTGGCTGCCGGCACCATCCGGCTGGACGGTACGGTGGTCGGCAGCGCCGGCCGCCAGGTGCCGCCCGAGTTGCGCCGCATCGGCATGGTGTTCCAGGACCACGCGCTGTTTCCCCACCTCACGGTGGCGGCCAACATCGCCTTCGGCCTGCGCGGCCAGCCCGATGCCGGGCAGCGTGTGCAGCAGATGCTGGAAACGGTGGGCCTGGACGGCGCGGGGCCGCGTTACCCGCATGAGCTCTCCGGCGGCCAGCAGCAGCGGGTGGCGCTGGCGCGGGCGCTGGCGCCCGCGCCGCGCCTGCTGCTGCTCGACGAGCCGTTCTCCAACCTCGACATCGAACTGCGTGAACGCCTGGGCGGCGAACTGCGCGCGATGCTGAAGGCGGCCGACACCACCGCGCTGCTGGTCACGCATGACCAGCACGAAGCCTTCGCCATCGCCGACGAGATCGGCATCATGTCGGGCGGGCACATCCAGCAATGGGCCAGCGCCTACAACCTGTACCACCAGCCGGCCAACCGCTTCGTGGCCGATTTCGTCGGCCAGGGCGCTTTCCTGCCCGGCACG
>JBBRVT010000040.1:0-15999 GCA_038246615.1 Burkholderiales bacterium | reverse complement strand
TGGCTGGCCGCGCCGGCCACCGCAGCGGCCAAACAGCGCCATGGCATGGCGCCGTCCTGACCGGCCAAGAACACCACTTTCGCGGAGACCCTGTTCCATGATCATCGACGTGCACGGCCACTACACCACCGCGCCCAAGGCGCTGGAAACCTGGCGCAACCAGCAGATCGCCGGCATCACGGACCCGGCGGTGATGCCCAAGGCCAGCGACCTGAAGATCAGCGACGACGAGCTGCGTGAAACCATCGAGCTGAACCAGCTGGCCAAGATGCGTGAGCGCGGCTGCGACCTCACCATCTTCAGCCCGCGCGCCAGCTTCATGGCCCACCACATCGGCGACTTCCAGGTGTCCAGCACCTGGGCGGCGATCTGCAACGAGCTGTGCTTTCGGGTGTCGCAACTCTTCCCCGACCACTTCGTGCCGGCGGCCATGCTGCCGCAGAGCCCGGGCGTGGACCCGGCCACCTGCATCCCCGAGCTGGTGAAGTGCGTGGAGCAGTTCGGCAACGTGGGCATCAACCTGAACCCCGATCCGTCGGGCGGGCACTGGACCAGCCCGCCGTTGAGCGACCGCGCCTGGTACCCCATCTACGAGAAGATGGTGGAGTACGACATCCCGGCAATGGTCCATGTCAGCACCAGCTGCAACGCCTGCTTCCACACCACCGGGGCGCATTACCTGAACGCCGACACCACGGCCTTCATGCAGTGCCTGACCAGCGACCTGTTCAGGGACTTCCCGACACTGAAGTTCCTGATCCCGCATGGCGGTGGCGCGGTGCCCTACCACTGGGGCCGGTTCCGCGGCCTGGCGCAAGAGCTGAAGAAACCGCTGCTGACCGAGCACCTGCTGAAGAACATCTTCTTCGACACTTGCGTGTACCACCAGCCCGGCATCGACCTGCTCACCAAGGTGATCCCGGTCGACAACATCCTGTTTGCCAGCGAGATGATCGGCGCGGTGCGCGGCATCGACCCCGAGACCGGCTTCCACTACGACGACACCAAGCGCTACATCGAGGCCAGCACGCTGCTGAGCGCGGCGCAAAAGCAGCAGGTGTACGAAGGGAATGCGCGCCGGGTCTTTGCCCGGCTGGACGCCCAACTCAAGGCCAAAGGCCGTTGACTCCAGGAGCACGCAGCATGTACCAACTCGGCGTCGTCTACCGCAACATCACCCGCACCGACCGCGCCACCGCCGACGCGCTGGCACCGCTGGGCAGCGCCACGGTGCACGAGGCCATGGGCCGCGTCGGCCTGCTCAAGCCCTGCATGCGGCCGATCTATGCCGGGGCACAGATCAGCGGCACAGCGGTCACCGTGCTGCTGCACCCCGGCGACAACTGGATGATGCATGTGGTGGCCGAGCAGATCCAGGCCGGCGACATCGTCGTGGCGGCGCTCACCGCTGAATGCACCGACGGCTACTTCGGTGATCTGCTGGCCACCAGCTTCCAGGCCCGCGGCGCCTGCGGCCTGGTGATCGACGCCGGTGTGCGCGATGTGAAGACGCTGACCGAGATGCGCTTTCCGGTGTGGAGCAAAGCGATCAGCAGCAAGGGCACGATCAAGGCCACGCTGGGCTCGGTGAACATTCCGGTGGTGTGCGCCGGCGCCTATGTGGCGCCTGGCGACGTGATCGTGGCCGACGACGACGGCGTGGTGTGCGTGCCGCGCGCCATGGCCGCCCAGACGCTGCAAGCCGCCCGGGCCCGCGAAGCCAATGAAGGCGCCAAGCGCGAGAAGCTGGCGCGTGGCGTGCTGGGTCTGGACATGTACAACATGCGCGAACCGTTGGCCGCCGCCGGCTTGAAGTACATCGACTGAGCGCCCATCAGGGTGCACGCACGCCAATCCCAGGCGCTGGCAGCCGACGGCATCCTGGCCCAGGCCGGCAACCCATCCCGAGGCTGAACATGAGCAAACCCACCACCGGCGGCTTCACCAGGACGGCCGGCTGGCTCGACTGGTACGCCGAGCCGTCGAAGCCGACCTTCCAGCTGCCGCCCGGCAGCGTCGATGCGCATTGCCATGTGTTCGGCCCGGGTGCTGAATTTCCTTACGCACCCGAGCGCAAGTACACCCCCTGCGACGCCAGCAAGCAGCAGCTGTTCGCGCTGCGCGACCACCTGGGCGTGGCCCGCAATGTGGTTGTCCAGGCCACCTGCCACGGCGCCGACAACCGGGCGATGGTCGATGCCTGCATCGCCAGCGGCGGCAGGGCGCGCGGCGTGGCCACCGTCAAGCGCAGCATCACCGACGATGAACTGCAGCAATTGCACGCCGCCGGCGTGCGCGGCGTGCGCTTCAACTTCGTCAAGCGCCTGGTCGACTTCACGCCCCGCGACGAACTGCTGGAGATCGCCGGCCGCATCGCCCAGCTGGGCTGGCATGTGGTGATCTATTTCGAGGCGGTGGACCTGCCCGAGCTGTGGGACTTCTTCACCAGGCTGCCGACCACGGTGGTGGTGGACCACATGGGCCGGCCGGATGTCGGCCTGCCGGTGGACGGCCCGCAGTTCGCGCTGTTCGAGCGCTTCATGGGTGCGCACACCAACGTGTGGAGCAAGGTCAGCTGCCCCGAGCGGCTGAGCCTGGCCGGCCCCCAGGCGCTGCATGGCGAACAGCACGCCTACCGCGACGTGCTGCCGTTCGCCCGCCGCATCGTCGAACAGTTCCCGGACCGCGTGCTGTGGGGCACCGACTGGCCGCACCCCAACCTGAAGGACCACATGCCCGACGACGGTCTGCTGGTCGATTTCATCCCGCACATCGCGCCCACCGCCGCGTTGCAGCACAAGCTGCTGGTGGCCAACCCGATGCGCCTGTACTGGCCCGAGGAGAGCACCTGATGCCGTTGGACAAACCCTATCTGGACGTGCCCGGCACGACCATCTTCGACGCCGAGCAGTCCCGCAAGGGCTACCACCTCAACCAGTTCTGCATGAGCCTGATGAAGGCCGCCAACCGCGAGCGCTTCAAGGCCGGTGAACGCGCCTACTTGGACGAGTGGCCGATGACCGAGGAGCAGAAGCAGGGCGTGCTGGCGCGCGACCTGAACCGCTGCATCGCCGCCGGCGGCAACATCTACTTCCTGGCCAAGATCGGCGCCACCGACGGCAAGAGCTTCCAGACCATGGCCGCCAGCATGACCGGCATGACGCAGGAAGCCTACGCCGCCATGATGCTGGCCGGCGGCCGGTCGCCCGACGGCAACCGCTTCATTGGCGAACAAGCCGGGGAGGCGACGTGATGGCCAGGATCACCGCCAGCGTCTACACATCGCACGTGCCGGCCATCGGCGCCGCGCTCGACCTGGGCAAGAGTCAGGAGCCCTACTGGCAGCCGGTGTTCAAGGGCTATGAGGCATCCAAGCGCTGGATGGCCGAAAACACGCCCGATGTCATCTTCCTGGTCTACAACGACCATGCCACCGCCTTCAGCCTGGAGATGATCCCCACCTTCGCCATCGGCACGGCAGCGTCGTTCCAGCCGGCCGACGAAGGCTGGGGCCCGCGCCCGGTGCCGACGGTCATCGGCCACCCCGAGCTGGCCGCGCACATCGCCCAGAGCGTGATCCAGGACGACTTCGACCTGACCATCGTCAACAAGATGGACGTGGACCACGGCCTGACCGTGCCACTGAGCCTGATGTTCGGCCAGCCGGCCGGCCCCAACCCGGCCTGGCCATGCCCGGTGATCCCGTTTGCCGTCAACGTGGTGCAGTACCCGGCGCCCAGCGGCCGGCGCTGCTTCCTGCTGGGCCAGGCCATCCGCCGTGCCGTCGAACGCTTCGACGCGCCGCTGAAGGTGCAGATCTGGGGCACCGGCGGCATGAGCCACCAGTTGCAGGGCCCGCGCGCCGGCCTGATCAACCAGCCCTTCGACAACGCCTTCCTCGACCGGTTGATCGCCGACCCCGCCGGCCAGGCTGCGGTGCCGCACATCGACTACCTGCGCGAGGCTGGCAGCGAAGGCATCGAACTGGTGATGTGGCTGATCGCCCGCGGCGCCATGTCTGACGTGAATGCCGACGTGGCCGGACCGGCGCCCACCGTCAGGCACCGCTTCTACCATGTGCCCGCCAGCAACACGGCCGTCGGCCACCTGATCATGGAGAACAACTGACATGGGCAAGACGATCAAGGTGGCGCTGGCCGGTGCCGGCGCCTTCGGCATCAAGCACCTGGACGGCATGAAGAACATCGACGGCGTGGCGGTGGTCTCGCTGGTCAGCCGAGAACTGGAGAAGACCCGCGCGGTGGCCGACAAGTACGGTATCGGCCATGTCACGACCGATCTGGCCGACAGCCTGGCCTTGCCCGAGGTGGACGCGGTGATCCTCTGCACGCCCACCCAGCTGCATGCCAGCCAGACCCTGGCCTGTCTGCAGGCCGGCAAGCATGTGCAGGTGGAAATTCCGCTGTGCGACGTGCTGGCCGACGGCGAGCAGGTGGTGGCAGTCGCGCAGCGCAGCGGGCTGGTGGCCATGTGCGGCCACACGCGGCGCTTCAACCCCAGCCACCAGTGGCTGCACCACAGGATCCAGGCAGGCGCCTTCCACATCCAGCAGATGGATGTGCAGACCTATTTCTTCCGCCGCAGCAACATGAACGCGCTGGGCCAGGCCCGCAGCTGGACCGACCACTTGCTGTGGCACCACGCCGCGCACACTGTCGACCTGTTCGCCTGGCAAGCCGGCAGCCCCATCGTGCAGGCCAACGCCATCCAGGGCCCGATCCACCCGGTGCTGGGCATCGCGATGGACATGGGCATCCAGCTGAAGGCGGCCAACGGCGCGATCTGCACGCTGAGCTTGAGCTTCAACAACGACGGGCCGCTGGGCACCTTCTTCCGCTATATCGGCGACAGCGGTACCTACATCGCCCGCTACGACGACCTGTTCAACGGCAAGGACGAACAGATCGACGTCAGCCAGGTGGCGGTCAGCATGAACGGAATCGAGCTGCAGGACCGGGAGTTCTTCGCTGCCATCCGGGAAGGGCGCCAGCCAAACAGCAGCATGGCCCAGGTGCTGCCCTGCTACCAGGTGCTGCACCGGCTGGAACAGCAGTTGAACGCGGTGTGACCAAGCCATGAGCCTGCCCCAGCGCCGCATCGGCCTGGGCTGCATGAACCTGAGCCACGCCTGCGGTGCACCGCCGCCGATGGCCGACGCCGAGCGCCTGCTGCAGGCGTTGCACAGCGGCGTCACCCTGTTCGACACCGCAGCGCTGTATGGCTTTGGCGCCAACGAGACGTTGGTCGGCCGGGTGCTGAAGCCGCAGCGCCCGCACATCACACTGTGCAGCAAGGGCGGCACGACCGGCCAGCCGGTGGGCGAGGGCGGGTCGCTGCAACGGGTGATCGACGGCTGGCCCGCATCCATCCGCCGCGATGTCGAGGCCAGCCTGCAGCGCCTGGGCACGGAGGTGATCGACCTGTGCCACCTGCACCGCCGGGACAAGCGCGTGCCGATCGAAGACTCGGCGGGTGCGATGGCCGACCTGCAGCGCGCCGGCAGTTGCCTACGCTGGGCCTGAGTGAAGTCTCGGCCGCCACGCTGCGCCGCAGCCGTGCGGTGGCGCCGATCGCTGCGGTGCAGCTGGAATATTCGCTGTAGAGCCGCCAGGCCGAGACCAAGGTGCTGGCGGCCTGCCGCGAGATCGGCGCAGCCTGTGTCGCCTTCAGCCCGGTGGCGCGCGCCTGTCGCAGGTCGCTACCGAGCGCTTCGCGGGGCGTTTCGCTCGGCGCCGCTCGACCTGGCCAAAGCCAGGCGAAGCCTGGCTGCAGCGTCGTTCCCAGCCGCAACCGGGCACCGGCCCGGTCATCCAGCAGTCAGGGCTTGCTGCCGCCTTCGGCGTCGGCTTCCTTGCAGGTCGGCGAGCAGACGAACTGTGCCTTGCCGAGCAGGCGACGGCTCTTGAGTTGGCTGCGCGGCCGGTGCTTGCCGCACAGGAAGCACGACATCGTGGCAGCGCCGAAGGCGCCCGCCGCAGTGAACGGAGAGCCGGGCGTCTTGCTGCGATAACGCAGCCCGTCGGAATCGATGGAGGTCTTGGTGTCTGCTTTGGCCATGGGTTTGCGCGGGGCGGGCGTTGAAGTGGCTATGCAGGGACCTGCACGTCACTGCGGCTGAATACAGAAGATCCGGCCCAGATGCATGGATTATGCCACAGCTTGTTAATTTGACATAATATACATCGTCGCGGTTATTGTGAGGAGCTGCAGCTCGGTTCCAGCTGGACTTCAGCTGGACAACCACGCCACCGCAAGCGCCCGAACCACCTGTCCACATCCCGCCCCGTCAGCCCCGATGCCAGTCACCACTCTGGGTTGATCGGCCCGACCGGCAAGGCGGCCGTCACTTCCGGCGAACGCACTGCGGCCGGCTGGGCCACTGGTCGCGCCGGCGCGGCGGCCTGCAGCTTGTAGCGGTCACCGCCTTCGCGGCACAACACCACCATCTGCGCCGGGCGGCGCGGTGGCTCAGCCCAGGCGGCCAGCGTGTTGAGCGTGCTGCGCCAATGGCCTGCAGCGGCTTCCGGCGGCAGACTGTGGCCAGCTTCCCGCACGATCTCGCCACCCAGCGGGCACAGCTGCTGCGCCGCACTGCGCAGGGTCTGCACATCGGCGCCGTTCAGTTCGTAGGCCGACACATCGCCGCGCCCGGTGGCCAGCGGCCGCACCTCCAGCCGCGTGGCGCAGCCGGCGGCAGACAACACCAGCCCGGCCAGCACGGCAGCCCGCCAGCGCGGATGCACCTGCGCTGGCCAAGAGGCTTCACTTGGCATGGCCGTCTTCGGCTGCCGGGTTGTCGCCGTCGCCAAGGTCCTCGCTGCCGTCCTGGTTGCCGCCCAGCAACGGCTTGTCGAGCGGACGGCACACCCTGCGGTGCAGGCCTTCCAGCCGTTCGGAAGATTCGATCTGCGCCAGCACGGCTTGCGGATCGATCATCAGCGCGAAAGGGTTGACATTGCGGCGCAAGGGTTGCATGGGACTGTTCCTGATGGTGGTCACAGGCGGTTTGCCCGTGAAACCACTGTAGAACCCGCCGCCCGGCTGCTGAAGTCGGCCCAGCGACATGCCGGCTGTCAGCGTTTGGATGACAAGTGCGTCAGCGCCCCTGCACAGGCGTGCTCAGCGCGCCGCCGCCGCCAGGCGGGCGGCCAAGGCCTCGCGCCCTGCGCGCTGGGCAAAGTCGTCTGCCCCCAGGCTCAGGTCATTGCGCAGGCGGACGTCGGCGCCCTGCTTCAGCAAGGCCGCCACGGCCTCTTCTGGCCCGTACTGCGCCGCCATCATCAGCGGCGTGGTGCCATTCGGCGAGCGCGCATCGACCTGCGCACCGCGCGCCAGCAGCAGGCCCAGGGCCCGGATGCCGGGCGAAGCGGCCGCATAGTGCAGCGGCGTCCAGCCTGGGCGGCCGGCCTCTGTTGCACCTTCGACGCTGGCACCCTTGTCCAGCAGCCTGGCCACCCAGTCCTCGTTGTCGCGCAGTGCAGCCATCATCAGTGCGGTCTCGCCTGCGGCGTTGGGCAGGTCGATGCGTGTCTGCGCGTGGTCCACCAGCACCTGCGCCACCTTGAAGGCACCTTCGCGCTGGCTCAGGTAGAGCAGGGTCTGGCCCTTCTCGTCGCGGCTGTTCGGGTCGAAGCCGCGTACCAGCAGGCTGTCCACCACACGCGCATTGTCATTGAGAACCGACTTGAAGAAGTCCTCGTAAGCGCCTGCCAATGCTGAAGAAGATCCGCAAATCAACAGCAGATAGGCGATCAATCGAAAGTGCCACTTGAACATCTTCACGTCTCCGTCACAGGCGCCGGCAGCTGGAACAAGCGCTCGAAATTGCGGCTGGTGGCCTCGGCCACCACCTCCAGCGGCAGGCTCTTGATGCGCGCCAGCTCGGCCGCCACATGCGGTACCCAGGCGGGGGTGTTGGTCTTGCCGCGGTGCGGCACCGGCGCCAGGTAGGGGCTGTCGGTCTCGATCAGACAACGGTCCAGCGGCACGAAGGCCGCCACATCCCGCAGCGCCTGGGCGGTCTTGAAGGTGAGGATGCCCGAGAACGAGATCATGAAGCCCATGTCCAGCGCCGCACGGGCGACCTCGGCCGTCTCGGTGAAGCAGTGGAACACGCCGGTCAGTGCCCCGCCAGCGCTTTGCTGGGCGGCACGCAGCATGGCCACGGTGTCCTCAGACGCGCTGCGGGTGTGGACCACCAGCGGCTTGGCCACCGCCCGGGCTACTGCAATGTGGACCGCGAAACGCGCGCGCTGCCAGGCCATGTCGGCCACACTGCGGCCGTTCAGGCGGTAGTAGTCCAGCCCGGTCTCGCCCACGCCCACCACCCGCGGCAGCATGGCCAGCGCCTGCAGGCCGGCCACGTCGGGTTCGGCCACGCCTTCGTTGTCGGGATGCACGCCGGCGGTGCACCAGAAGTTGTCATGCGCCAGGGCCAGGGCGTGCACCGCCTGGAACTCCTCCAGCGTGGTGCAGATGACCAGCGCGCGGTCGACGCGCGCAGCGGCCATGTCGGCGCGGACGGCGTCGATGTGGCCGGACAGGTCCGGAAAGTTGAGGTGGCAGTGGGAGTCGACGAACATGCTTTCGGCCCGGCCGGGCGGGCCAGGCCGCCAGGCGCATGGGCACCAGGGGTCAGACGGTCTGGGTCGGCCGGGACGAGGAGATCTGCGTGCCCAGGATCTCCTCGATCTTGAGTTTCAGCAGGCGGGTTTTCTCGTCGGCAGGGAAGCGCACGCCCACGCCCTGGGTGCGCCCGCCCGACGCATTGGCCGGGGTGATCCAGGCCACCTTGCCGGCCACCGGATAACGCTGGGCGTCGTCAGGCAGCGACAGCAGCAGGTAGATGTCCTCGCCCAGACGGTAAGGCTTCTGGGTGGGCACGAACAGGCCGCCGTCGTTGAGCAAGGGGATGTAGGCCGCGTACAGCGCGCTCTTTTCCCGGAACACCAGCTGGATCACGCTGGGCCGCGGGCCGGTGGCACCACTGCTGGTGGCCAACGTGCCGCTGCTGGCGGCCAAGGGGCTGGGATCGCTCATCGCGCCGAGTGTAGCGAAGCACCGGCGCGCGCAGCGGCACCGGCACTGCCGCCCGCAGACCCGCCCATAGACCCGCCCATAGACCCGCCCGCAGACCCGCCCGCTGGACCATACGCCGGGGCGCGTGGCCACACCGCCGCCGCCTGCGAGACCAGCGATTCGACCAGCAGGCCCGCGCTCCAGGGGTGATCGTCATGGCGCGCCACCCGCAACAGCGCCTGCTGCCAGGCCCGCAGTGCGACCGGGTCGGCGCCCGCCGGCAGGCTGGCTGCGGCAAAGAAGCGCGGCACGCCGCCGGCTGCCTGCACCTGCGCGTCGTGCGACAGCTTCAGCAGCAGCTCCACCACCCGCGGGATCGGCCGGCCAGCCAGCACCGCAGCGTCGCCGGCCGCCACCCGACGCGGCAGGGCTGCCAGCGCCGCCGGCGCAAAGCCTTCCTGGGACCAGGCCAGCGCCTCCAGCGGGCTGCCACCGGCCAGCGCCAGCAGCGCGTCGGGCGCCTCCAGCCCCTGCGCCAGCAGCCAGGTGCGGGCCTGGTCGGCCGGCGGCAGGGCGATTGGCAGGCGCTGGCAGCGGCTGCGCACCGTAGGCAGCAGGTGCTCGGGGTCGGCGCTGGTCAGCAGCAGGCGCATGCGGCCGGGCGGCTCTTCCAGCGTCTTGAGCAAGGCATTGGCGGCCGACAGGTTCAGCGCATCGGCCGGGTGCAGCAGCAGCACCTTGCCGCGGCCGCGGCCGCTGGTCTGCTGCCCCCACTCGATGGCGGCGCGCACCTGGTCGATGCGCAGCTCGCGGCTGGGCTTGGCATCGCCCTTGGGGGCGATGTAGTCGTTCTCGTCGGTCCAGCCGCGCTGCACCCGCAGGGCGGCCGGCAGCACCATGCGCAGGTCGGGATGGGCGTGTGTGGCCACCAAGTGGCAGCTGGCGCAGCGGCCGCAGGCCGTCGCCAGCGCGCCGGCGGGGGCGGCTTCGCACAGCAGGCTCTGCGCCAGCAGCGCCGCCAGCTCGAAGTGGCCGGCGCCGGCGGGCCCGTGGATCATCAGCGCATGCGCGCCGGCCAGCTGGCGCGCCGCTGCCATCCCGCCCGCCAGCCAGGGCAGCGGCAGCTGCCCGTCGGGCTGCACCCCCAGCGGGGTGGCCGGGCCGTCGCGCGGGCTGGCATCGGCCCGGGCCATCAGGCGCCCTGCCCTGTGTTGCCGCTGACTGCTTGTTGCACCGCTGCCCACACCGCCGCCCACACCACCTCACGCGGCTGGTCGGCGTCGATGCGCACGAAGCGCTGCGGGTCGGCCGCAGAGCGCAGTGCGTAGCCGGCGCGCACCCGCTCGAAGAAGGCCAGGTCCTCGCGCTCCAGCCGGTCGGCATCGCGGGCGGCGGCGCGGCGGCCCGCTGCCACTGCCGGTGGCAGGTCGAACCACAAGGTCAGTTGCGGCTGCACCAGGCCGCCCTGGTCGCCATCGGCCTGAACCCAGGCTTCCAGACGGGCCAGCACGGCGGTGTCGAAGCCGCGCCCGCCACCCTGGTAGGCGAAGGTGGCGTCGGTGAAGCGGTCGCACAGCACGACGCTGCCGTTGGCCAGTGCCGGCTGGATGACGCTGCGCAGATGGTCGCGCCGGCCTGCAAACACCAGCAGGGCTTCGGTCAGCGCGTCCATCGGCTGCTGCAGGAACAGGCTGCGCAGTTGTTCGGCCAGCGGCGTGCCGCCGGGCTCGCGGGTGCACAGCACCGTTTCGCCGCAGGCCCGCAGCGCTGCGGCCAGCGCGTCGATGTGCGAGGACTTGCCGGCGCCGTCGATGCCTTCGAAGCTGATGAAGCGGCCGCGCATCATGGGGCGTCCGGCCGCCGTTTGCCGCCTCGCTGGTACTGGTTCACGGCGCGATTGTGCGCTGCCAGGTCGGTGCTGAAGACGCTGCTGCCATCACCCCGCGCCACGAAGTACAGCGATTGGGTCGGCTCGGGCTGCACCGCCGCCCGCAGCGACGCCAGCCCCGGCATGGCGATCGGCGTGGGTGGCAGGCCGCGGCGGGTGTAGGTGTTGAAGGGCGTGTCGGCCAGCAGGTCGCGCTTGCGCAGGTTGCCGTCGAAGGCTTCGCCCAGGCCGTAGATCACCGTCGGGTCGGTCTGCAGCGGCATGCCGCTGCGCAGCCGGTTGACGAAGACACCGGCGATCTGCCCACGATCGGCCGGCCGGCCGGTCTCTTTCTCGACGATGGACGCCAGCACCAGAGCCTGCTCGGGTGTCTGCAGCGGCAGGTCGGCACGGCGCGTGGCCCACACCTCGGCCAGGCGGCGGCTCTGCATCGCGGCGGCGCGCTTGAGCACCGTCAGGTCGCTGACGCCGCGGCTGTACAGGTAGGTGTCGGGGAAGAAGCGGCCTTCGGCCGGCACGCCGGGCAGGCCGATGGCGGCCATCAGATCGGCCTCGGCCATGGCCTGGCCCAGCGGTTTGAGGTGCGGCGCGGCGGCCAGCGCAGCGCGGAACTGGCGGAAGGTCCAACCCTCGATCAGGCGCACCCGCTCCATCGCCTCGTCGCCCTGCACCATGCGCGACAACAGGCTGCGCGGCGTGGCGCCAGGCTCGATCTCGTAGCTGCCGGCGCGGATGCGGCGGGCGTCGCCACTGACGCGGAACCATTGGAACAGCCAGGCCGGGTCGGTCTGCACGCCGGCGCGCACCCAGGCCGCAGCCACCTCGCGCGGCGGTGTGCCGGGTTCGATGGACAACTCCACCGTGGCGGTGGACAGCGCCATCGGATGGTCGACCCACCATCTGGCCGCGCCGGCCAAGGCCAGGGCCGCCAGCAGTGCCAGGCCGATCAACCAAAGAAAAATGCGCCGCAAAGCCATGCCGGGGCGGTCGCCGTGCAGGCGGGTGGGGACAAGGGGCGCTGATCATAATGGGGGTATGACTGCCACCACTGTTGCATCAGGCGCCTTGCGCCTCGCCGACTGGGGCGTGATCCGCGCCCAGGGCGCCGACGCCGCCAGCTTTCTGCACGGCCAGCTCACGCAGGACATGACATCCCTGCGCGAGGGCACGGCACGGCTGGCGGGCTTCTGCTCGGCCAAGGGCCGGCTGATGGCCAGCTTTGTCGTCTGGCGTGCTTCCGCCGACACCCCCGACACCCCCGACACGCTGTACCTGGCCTGCAGCGCCGACCTGCTGGCGCCCACACTCAAGCGGCTGTCGATGTTCGTTCTGCGCGCCAAGTGCAAGCTCAGCGACGCCACGGCCGACCTGCCGCTCTATGGCCTGGCAGGCGCCGACGCCGCCACCTGGCTGGGCGACGCCGCGCCGCCAACGGCCTGGGCCACGGTGCAGGCGGGCGCTGGCACCGCCATCCGCCTGCCCGATGCCCAAGGCCAGCCGCGCTTTCTGCTGGCCCAGCCGGCCGATGTGGCAGCGCCCGCCATGCCCGCGCTGTCGGCCGACACCTGGTCCTGGCTGGAGGTGCACAGCGGCGTGGTGCGCATCAGCGCCGCCACGGCGGAGCACTTCGTGCCGCAGATGGTGAACCTGGAACTGGTGGGCGGCGTCAACTTCCAGAAGGGCTGCTACCCAGGCCAGGAGGTGGTGGCCCGCAGCCAGTACCGCGGCACGCTGAAGCGCCGGGCGCAGGTCTTCGACAGCGCAGCGCCGCTGACCGTGGGCCAGGAGGTGTTCCACAGCGCAGACCCCGGCCAGCCCGCTGGCCAGGTGGCCCTGGCCGCGCCACGCCCGGGCGGTGGCAGCAGCGCGCTGGTGGAGATCAAGCTGGCCGCGCTGGAATCGGGCAGCCTGCATGCCGGCGCGGCCGACGGCCCGCTGCTGGAGCGCGGCGCCCTGCCCTACACCATTCCGACCGACCAGGGCTGAGAGCCCGAGCGTCTGCGCACGGGCTGCCCATGGCGCGCCGGCTCTACGTCTACTACCGCGTGGCCGAGGCCGCGCTGCCGGCCGCAGTGGCAGCGGCGCACCGGGTGCAGGCCGCGCTGGTGGCGGCCTGCCCCGGCCTGCAGGCCGAGCTGCTGCGCCGGCCCGAACTGCGTGATGGCGAGGTGACGCTGATGGAGGTCTACGCCGGCCGCCTGCCGCCCGATGCCGAGGCACTGATCGCCCAGGCGACAAGCGCCCTGCCCCAACCGCGCCACAGTGAGCGCTTCGACACCCTGCCGGAGTGACACCCATGGCACCAGACGACTTCCGCGCCCTGCTGCAGCGCTTCTGCGCCGCTGCCGAGGCTGCCGACGGCAAGGCCTTCGCCGCCTGCTTCACGCCCGACGGCACCTACCACGACTACATCTATGGCGACCACAGCGGCCGCGCCAGCATCGCCCACATGCTGACCGACCTGTTCCGCCGCGACGCCGGGCCCGACTACCGCTGGCAGATGTTCGACCCGGTGTGCGACGGCGAACTCGGCTATGCCTGGAGCCTGTCGAGCTTCACGTCGGCCGTGCCCGACTTCGCCGGCCGCCAGGTGGTGATCGACGGCATGAGCCGCTTCGAACTGCGCGACGGCCTGATCCACGACTACCGTGAATCGGTGAACGGCGGCGTGGCCATGGCGCAGCTGGGCGTGGCTGCGCCCCGGCTGGAAAAGGTGCTGCAGAAGTGGGGCCGGCAACTGCGCGAGCAGCCGGCCACGCAGGCCTGGATGGCCGAGGGCAAGCGCCCGCGCTGAATCAGAGCAGGCGCCGCATCGCCAGGTGCGGGATGCCGGCTTCCTCGAATTCCGCACCCTCGGGCGTGAAGCCGGCGCGCAGGTAGAACGGCGCGGCCGAGGTCTGCGCGTGCAGCAGCACGCTGGCATCGCCCCTCGCGCCGGCGGCCTGCATCAAGGCATCCAGCACCTGGCGACCCAGGCGGCTGCCGCGCAGGCTGGGCAGCACCGCCATGCGGCCGATCTTGGCTACACCCGGCTCGGAGGCCAGCAACCGGCCGGTGGCCAGCGCCAGGCCCAGGCGGTTGCGCGCTACCGCATGCACGCAGTCGGCGTCGCCGGCGTCCCATTCCAGTTCGGCCGGGATGCCCTGCTCATCGACGAACACCGTCTTGCGGATGGCGCCCGCCTCGGCGCCCAGCGTGGCCCAGTCGCCGACCTGCACCGTGGCCATCGGTTCGCCGGCCTCGAAGGCCCGCAGCACAGCGCGGAAGGCCTGCGGCACCGGCTGACTGGTCTGCGTGGCCGGGTTGGCAAAGACGTAGACCAGCTCGCCGCTGACCAGCAGCGCATCACCGCGGAACACCGCGCAGGCCAGCGCCATCGACGAATTGCCGATGCGCGCTGCGCGCACGCCCACGTCGATGATGTCGTCGTAGCGGGCCGAGGCGTGGTATTCGACGGTGGACTTGCGCACGAAGAAGTCGCCCGCCAGCGCCTGCATCGTCGCGTGGTAGGGCAAGCCCAGCGCACGCCACCAGCCGCTGACCGCCGTGTCGAAGTACAGCAGATAGTGGCCGTTGAAGACGATCTGCTGCAGATCGACCTCGGCCCAGCGCACACGCAGGCGCTCCAGGTGGCGGAAGTCGGCGCGGCGCGGCGCGGTGGCGGTGGATGTGCCAGTGGTGGGCGCGCTGGCGGTGCTGGCGGTGCTGGCGGTGCTGCCGGTGGTAGTGGTGTCGTTCGTCATCGGGAGATTCTCCAGGCTTGGGCCAGCGCATCGGCGGCGGCCTGCTGCGCAGCGCCTGCCTTCTTCAACGCCCGGCCCATCGGCGGGCAGTCACCAGGTGAACAGGGCTTGCGAGGGCGGGCAAGCATACTTCGAGCCTTTGACGCCCACGCCCGGAGACAGCAGCATGGCCCGCATCCTCTACCTGACCCAGATCGAGATCGACCACGGCGCGGTGCGCTGCCTGCCCGAAGAGTGCCAGCGTGCGGGCATGAAGAAGCCGCTGGTCGTCACCGACCAGGGCGTGCGCGCCGCAGGCGTGCTGGACAAGGCCCTGGCCGCGCTGGGTGGCCTGCCGCATGCGGTGTTCGACCAGACGCCCAGCAACCCGACCGAGGCCGGCGTGCGCGCCGCGCTGGCCGTCTACCAGGCACAGGGCTGCGACGGCCTCGTCGCCGTGGGCGGCGGCTCCAGCATCGACCTGGCCAAGGGCCTGGCCATCCTGGCCGCCCACCCCGGCGCGCTGAAGACTTACGCCACCATCGAAGGCGGCAGCCTGAAGATCACCGATGCGGTGCCGCCGCTGATCGCCGTGCCCACCACCGCCGGCACCGGCAGCGAGGTGGCGCGCGGCGCCATCGTCATCGTCGACGACGGCCGCAAGCTGGGCTTCCACAGCTGGCACCTGATGCCCAAGGCCGCGATCCTCGACCCCGAGCTGACGCTGGGCCTGCCCGCCTGGCTGACCGCCGCCACCGGCATGGACGCCATCGCCCATTGCCTGGAAACCTTCATGGCGCCGGCCGTCAACCCACCGGCCGACGGCATCGCGCTGGACGGCCTGGCGCGCGGCTGGGCCCACATCGAGCGCGCCACCGCCAACGGCCAGGACCGCGACGCCCGCTGGGCCATGATGAGCGCCAGCATGCAGGGCGCGATGGCCTTCCAGAAGGGCCTGGGCTGCGTGCATTCCTTGAGCCACAGCCTGGGCGGCGTGGACCCCAGGCTGCACCATGGCACGCTGAACGCGATGTTCCTGCCCGCAGTGGTGCTGTTCAACGCGCCGGCCGAGTCGATCCAGAAAGAGCACCGCCTGCAGCGCATGGCGCATGCCATCGGCATCGGCAGCTGCGACAGCCAAGGCACCGAGCTGGCCGAGGCCATCCGCGCGCTGAACGCCCGGCTGGGCCTGCCCAGCGGACTGCGCGCGATGGGCGTGACCGACAACCTGTTCGAACGCGTGATCGACGGCGCCATGGCCGACCATTGCCACAAGACCAACCCGCGCATCGCCACGCGCGACGACTACCAGGCGATGTTGGCGGCGTCGATGTGAGTGAGGCGCCAACC
>JBBRVT010000039.1:0-16192 GCA_038246615.1 Burkholderiales bacterium | reverse complement strand
CAGCGCCGTGCGGTCAAGCTCTTCGAGCTGAATAAATGGTTTCCGGCAATTCTTTCATCCAGTCCTGCTCGACCTCAAAAGCATTGATCTACGGGGCCAATACAGCCTGTTCGAGCATCGGATCTGCGAAAGTACCGCTAGTGCGACGGCCTGCGGGCCAAGAAACACGGACCGGCCGCCGCTGCGCCTGGCACCTCAGCGGCCGGCCGGCACCACCACCTGGCGCGGGTTGACGCCGAGCGCCGGGAAGTCCATCAGCGCTGCGGTGAACAGCGGTTGCAGCGCGCTGCCGTCGGTGCTGCGCTGGAAGCCTTCACTGCTGGCACGGGCCTCGAACAGTGGCGCGCCGTTGCTGCGGTCGCGCAGCAGCAGCGCCACCTCGCGGTCATAGCGCGGCGGCTCCAGCCGCCAGCTGGCGCTCCACACCGGGCCGCGCCAGGGGCCGGGGCGCCAGGTGCCGAAACCGCCGTGCCACCACAGCGGGTCGTCCCAGGGCGAGCGGTCGGTGCGGCTGACGCGGGCGCCCACCTGCACCAGCACGTCGGGCACGGCGCCCGCTGCCACCGGCTGGAAGCCGGCGGCGGCCAGCGCCGGTCGGGCGGCGTCTTCCAGCGTCTGCATGGTCTCGGCCTGGGCCTGCTGCGAGGGCAGGCGCTCGAAGGCATAGCTGCCCGGGCTGCGGCCGGCCGGCCAGTTGCCGAAGGTGGACACCTCGACCGAGAGTTGGTTCATCGATGCGCAGCCGGCCAGTGCCAGCAAGGCGGCGCCGGCGGCTGTGGCCTGCAGCCAGGTGCGTTTGTTCATCATGGTCTCCTGCGCGGTCGATGTTGATTGCATGATGCGCCCGACCGGCGGGTTCAGTCGGTTGCCGTGCCCGGCCGCTGCCAGACCACCGGCTGCGGCGCGGCGGTGGCCGGCGGGGCGCAGCCGGCATCGTCTTCGTCGAAGGCCTTGTCGCCGCCGGCGTCGGGTGCGCCGGTGGGCCGGATGCTGGTGAACGGGAACAGCTGGCGGTCCATCATGTGCGAGAGCGTGATGTTGCCCATCGCGGTGGCCATGTTGTCGATGCGGCCGGGGTACTGGCGCTCCCATTCGTGGATCATTTTCTTCACCTGCACCCGCTGCAGGTTGTCCTGGCTGCCGCACAGGGTGCAGGGAATGATCGGGAACTGTCGGTGCGCGGCCCAGCTGGCCAGATCACGTTCGGCCACATGGGCCAGCGGGCGGATCACGGTGTGGCGGCCGTCGTCGCTGACCAGCTTGGGCGGCATGCCCTTCAGACGGCTGCCGAAGAACATGTTCATCAGCAGGGTGACGACGATGTCGTCGCGGTGGTGGCCCAGCGCGATCTTGGTGGCGCCCAGCTCACCCGCCACCCGGTACAGGATGCCGCGCCGCAGCCGGCTGCACAGGCTGCACATCGTCTTGCCCTCGGGCACCAGCTTCTTGACGATGCTGTAGGTGTCCTGCTGTTCGATGTGGAACTCGATGCCGAGTTTCTGCAGGTACTCGGGCAGCACGTGTTCCGGGAAACCCGGCTGCTTCTGGTCGAGGTTGACCGCCACCAGCGTGAACTTCACCGGCGCGCGCCGCTGCAGGCCCTGCAGCACGTCGAGCAGGCCGTAGCTGTCCTTGCCGCCCGACAGGCAGACCATCACCCGGTCGCCGTCTTCGATCATGTTGAAGTCGACGATCGCCTGGCCCACCTGGCGGTGCAGGCGCTTGCTGAGCTTGTTCATCTCGAAGGCGTGTTTCTTCGCCTTTGCGTCGGTGGCGGCCACCGCCAGCAGGTCGGTCACGTCGTTCATCGGGCTTCCTTCATGCCGAACACCTCGCAGCCCACCGCGTTGCAGTCGGGGTAGACATCGGGTTTCTCGGTGGCCACGCGGGCGGCGCGCACATTGGGATGGGCCAGCATCAGGCGCAGCACATCGTCGGCCAGGGTTTCCTGCAGGTGGATGTGGCCGTGCTTCACACGCTCGGTGATGGTGCGGCGGATGAAGTCGTAGTCCAGCACTTCATCCAGCTTGTCATGGGTGGGCGTCGACAGTGCGAGTGGGACGTAAAGATCGACATTGATCTTCACCCGCTGCTCGCCCTTCTTCTCGAAGTCATGCACGCCGATGTTGATCCACACCTCGTAGTCGCGCAGAAACAGCCGGCGGCAGTCCATCAGGCTGGGGTTGGTGAGCAGGCTTTGCATGTCGGTCTTTCAAGGCGTTTTCGGGTCAGCTGCGGCCAGTTGTTGCTGGGCCAGGAACAGCACGTCGCGCGGCTGGCCCAGCAGGTGCTGGCCGCCGTCGACCAGCAGGGTGTGGCCGGTGATGGCCGGGGCTTCCAGCAGATAACGCACCGCGCCGGCGATGTCGTCGGGCGTGGACGAGCGTTGCAGCGGCGTGAGCCGGTGCGCGGCGGTGAATTCGGCGTCGTTCATCGGCCCGGAAAGCAGCGTGACGCCGGGCGACACGCCGCACACCCGCAGCCGCGGCGCCAGCGCCTGGGCCAGCATCAGCGTGGCATGCGCCAGCGCGGCCTTGCTGAGGGTGTAGCTGAAGTAGTCGGGGTTGGGGTTGGCCAGCTTCTGGTCGAGCAGGTTGACGACGCAGCCGTGGCCGCCGCGTGCCACCAGGTGCTGGTGCAGCCCGCGCGCCAGCAGCACTGGTGCGGCGGTGTTGCTGCGCCAGTGGCGGTCCATCGCCGCCTGGCTGACGCTGGCCGGGTCGTCGTATTCGAACAGCGACGCGTTGTTCACCAGGCCCTGCAGGCTGCCCGCAGCCGCCACGGCGGCGTGCACCAGGGCGTTGCAGGCGGCCTCGTCGGCCAGGTCGGCGGCCACCAGCCAGGCGGCCGCGCCGAGCGCCCGTGCGTCGGCCGCCGTGGCCCCGGCGTCGGCCGCGCCCTGGGCGCTGCCGCGGTGGTGCAGCACCACGTCCCAGCCGCGGGCGGCCAGGTGCAGCGTGATGGCGCGGCCGATGCGGCGTGCGGCGCCGGTGACCAGGGCGACCGGGCGCGGGTTGGGGGAGGCTGGAACCATGCTTCCTACAATGACGGGATGGCCCGATCCGACGAAGTGACCAGCAGTGATCCGGGCGAACCCGGCAGTGTAGCCAGCGGCATGCCGGCCATGCTGCACCGGGCCATCGCGGCCAACGGCGGCTGGCTGCCGTTCGACCGCTTCATGGCGCTGGCGCTGTATGCGCCCGGCCTGGGCTACTACGCCAACGCCAGCCGCAAGTTTGGCCCCATGCCCGGCTCGGGCAGCGATTTCGTCACCGCGCCGGAACTCTCCCCGTTCTTCGGCCGCGCCCTGGCCGCGCAGGTGGCGCAGGGCCTGCAGGCTGCCGGCAGTGCGCAGGTGCTGGAATTCGGCGCCGGCTCGGGCGCGCTGGCCGAAACGCTGCTGGAGACGCTGGGCACTGCGGTGGCCGACTACGCCATCGTCGATCTGTCCGGCGTGCTGCGCCAGCGCCAGCAGCAGCGGCTGGCGCGCTTCGGTGCCCGGGTGCGCTGGCTGGATGCGCTGCCGGCGGCCTTCAGCGGCGTGCTGCTGGGCAACGAGGTGCTGGACGCGATGCCGGTGCAACTGCTGCACTTCGACGGCGGCAAGTGGTGCGAGCGTGGCGTGGCCTGGCACGACGGCGCCCTGACCTTCGCCGACCGCCCCACCGGCCTGCGCCCGCCGCTGCACGCGCCGTGCGTGCCCGGCACCACGACCGAGATCCACCCGCAGGCCGAGGCCTTCATCGCCACCGTGGCGGCGATGCTGCAGCGTGGCCTGGCGCTGTTCATCGACTACGGTTTCCCCGAGGCCGAGTACTACCTGCCGCAGCGCCACGGCGGCACGCTGATGTGCCACCAGGCCCACCGCGCCGACGGCAACCCGCTGGCCGACGTGGGCGCCAAGGACATCACCGCGCATGTCAACTTCACCGGGGTCGCGCTGGCGGCACAGGACGCCGGCCTCGATGTGCTGGGCTACACCTCGCAGGCGCGCTTTCTGATCAACTGCGGCCTCATGGCGCTGCTGGAAGACGCCACGCTGGCGCAGCGCGCCGCAGCGCAGAAGCTGGTCAACGAGCATGAGATGGGGGAGCTGTTCAAGGTGATCGCGCTGGGGCGGGGTTTGGCGGATGGCCATGGTGGTGGTCAGGGTGCCGGCTTCACCCCGCTGGGCTTCACCCAGGGCGACCGGATGCACCGGCTGTGAGGTGGCTGCTGATCTTCTTCGTCACGCTGCTGCTGGCCAGCGGCCTGCCGGGCTGGATGCGCAAGATCGGCCTGGGCCGGCTGCCGGGTGACATCCGGCTGCAGGTGTTCGGGCGCGAAGTGCGGCTGCCGCTGGCGTCGGCCCTGGTGCTGAGCCTGCTGGCCACCTGGGCCATCCACTGGTCCTGAAGGTCGGGCGCTTTGGCGCTCTGGCGCGTTGACTCCCAGCCGCTCAGCCCTGGCCCAGCGCGCCGGCCACTGCCGCTACCCGTGCCGCGCGGATGCGCTCGCCGATGGCCGGGCCCTTCAGTCCCGCCGCCGTGGCGGCCTCGGCCACAGCCTGCACCGGCGCAGCCAGCGCGGCGGCGAGTGCGGCGGCCAGCCGGGCGCGCTGCGGGTAGGGCCGGTCTTCGAAGCCGGTGCGCCCGCGGGCGTCGCATTCGCAGGCCAGCAGCGCCTCGGCAAAGCGCTGCGGTCGCCGCAGCGCGTCGCAGCGCTCCAGCAGGCGCAGCAGCGCCTCGGCGCCGAAGCTCGCGCTGCGGTGGATGTTGCCGTGCTCGCGCGCCACCACGGCGGCCAGCGCGCTGCAGTCGGCCGGCACCTTCCAGCGTGCGCTGACCGCTGCCGCCAGGCGCTCGCTGCGGGACTCGTGGCCGATGTGGCGCGGCCAGTCACGCGCTGGCGTCGTGCCCTTGCCCAGGTCGTGGCACAGGCAGGCATAGCGCACGGCCAGCGGAGCATGCGCACGCGCCGCCTGGCCCAGCACCAGCATCAGGTGCACGCCGCAGTCGATCTCGGGGTGGTGTTCGGCCGGCTGCGGAACGCCCCACAGCCGGTCGACTTCGGGCAGCAGCACGCGCAGCGCACCGCAGCGGCGCAGCACCTCGAACATGCGCTCGGGCCGGTCTTCCATCAGCCCGCGTGCCAGCTCTTGCCAGACCCGCTCGGGCACCAGGTGGTTCACTTCGCCGTCTTCCACCATTTGGCACAGCAGGGCCTCGGTCTCCGGCGCCACGCTGAAGTCGGCAAAGCGTGCTGCCAGCCGCGCCAGACGCAGCAGGCGCACCGGGTCGTCGACGAAGGCCGGGCCGACATGGCGCAGCACGCGCTGCTGCAGGTCCTGCTGGCCGCCGAAGGGGTCGACCAGCGCACCGGTGGCCGGGTCTTCGGCGATGGCGTTGATGGTCAGGTCGCGCCGCGCCAGGTCGTCTTCCAGCGTCACGTCGGGCGAGGCCAGCACGGTGAAGCCCAGGTAGCCGCGCCCGCTCTTGCGCTCGGTGCGGGCCAGCGCGTATTCCTCATGCGTCTGCGGGTGCAGGAAGACCGGAAAGTCGCGCCCCACCGGTGTGTAGCCGGCGGCGGCCATGGCCTCGGGCGTGCTGCCCACCACCACCCAGTCGCGGTCGTTGACCGGCCGCCCCAGCAGCCGGTCGCGCACCGCGCCGCCGACGATCCAGGCCTGCATCGGCATGCGCCCGGGCCGCGTCAGCGCGCGCGCGGGTCCACCGGCTGGAAGTGCGGCGCCAGCAGCGCAATGCCCTGCGGCGTGATGGCCAGGTCGCGCAACCCCGGCAGCGTGCCGCCTGCCACGTTGGGCACGCGCATGCTCAGCACGTTGTCGCGCGACATCAGGGGCTCGCCAGGCAGCAGGCCCATGACGGCGGCCTGCAGCAGGCCGGCCGCTTCAGGCAGCGGCAGCACCGGCCGGCGGCAGCCGGCCAGCGCGCCCACCTGCTGCACGATCTCCTGCAGTGTCATCACCTGCGGGCCGGCGCATTCGACGATGGGGCCCGGGCCGGGCCGCTGCTGCAGGCTGTTGACCACCGCCTGCGCCACGTCGCCCACCCACACTGGCTGGAAGCGCGCACCGGCACCGGCCAGCGGCAGCACCGGAAACAGCCGCTGCAGCCGCACGAACAGGTTGGTGAAGCGGTCTTCGGCGCCGAAGATCACCGACGGCCGCAGGATGGTGAGATCACCGCCTGCGGCCAGCGCCTGCTGCCACACCGCCTCGCCGGCGGCCTTGCTGCGCAGGTAGGCCGACGGCGCCTGCGGCCCCACCCCCAGCGCGCTGACATGCAGCACCCGCCGCACGCCGGCCTGGGCGCAGGCGGCGGCCAGGCTGCGCGGCAGCTGCACATGCACGCGGTCGAAGGCGGCCTCATTGCCATGCAGGATGGCCACCAGGTGCACCAGCGCGTCGGCGCCGTGCAGCAGTGCGGCCATGGCTTGTGGGTCGTGCACGTCGGCCTGCACCAGGTCGACGGTGGGCAGGGTCTGCAGGCTGCGGCCACTGGCCAGGCGGCGGGTGGGCACCACCAGCCGGCAGCTGCTGCTGTGCGCAGCCAGGCGGTCGCAGATGCTGCGGCCGACGAAGCCGGTGCCGCCGGTGATGACGATCTTCTGCATGGCGATGCTGCTCTCGGGCCCTGGCGATCAGGGCAGTTCGGTGTTGGCTGCAGGGGCCGCGCCCGGGCGCGGGCCGATGCCGGCGCCCAGGCGCGGGCGCAGTGCCGGTGCCATGCGCGGGTCGAGCAGGGCGCTGTAGACGGCGGCGTTGGACAGCACCTTCTTCACATAGTCACGGGTCTCGTTGAACGGGATGTTCTCGGCCCAGATCGCGGTCTCCAGCAGCGGGCCTTCACGCCAGCGGCGCGGCCGGCTGGGGCCGGCGTTGTAGGCGGCGGTGGCCATGGCCTGCGAACCGCTCAGGTCGTCGAGCACCATCTTCAGGTAGGCGGTGCCCAGCTTCAGGTTGGTGACCGGGTCGCTGATCAGCGCCGGGTTGTCCCAGGGCATGCCGATCTTCTTGGCCACATAGCGCGCGGTGGTCGGCATCACCTGCATCAGCCCGCTGGCGCCGACGCTGGACTTCAGCTGTGGCATGAAGCGGGTTTCCTGCCGGATCAGGCCGAACACCAGGGCCGGCTCCAGACCCTGGGCCCGGGCTGCTGCGGTGATCTCGTCGGCAAACGGCATCGGGTAGCGCAGGCGCAGGTCCACCTCCTGGCGGGTGCGCTCGGCGGTGTTGATGCACAGCTGCCAGTCCTGCCGGTCGCAGGCCAGCCGGGCGGCGGCCATCAGCGCACGGTCGTCCATGCCGCGCAGGCTGAAGTTCCATTCGCGCCGGGCTTCGTCGCGCAGGCCCAGGTTGACCAGCAACAGCGCCCGCTGCAGGCCGGGGTGGCCGTTGGCGGCGGCGGCTTCAGGCGCGGTGATCGGCGCCGGCACGGGCGGCAGGCCGGGTATGCGGCCCAGGTCTTCGGTGGCCAGCTTGGCATAGAAGTTGGTGGTGCCGGCCACCGCCTCCAGCTGCAACCTGGCTTCGGCGCGCTGGGCGTCGCCGCCCGGGCCGGCCTTGGCGCTGCCTTGCACGGCGCGGGCCTTCCAGTAGGCCCAGGCCGGGTCGCGCAACTCGGCCGGGCCCATCCAGCCGATCAGCCGGGCCACGGCAGGCCAGCGCTCGGCTGGCGGCGCGGTGCGCAGCAGGGCGCGCACGCCCCAGGCCAGGGTCTCGTCGCTCCAGCCCGGTGCTGCATCGCCCGGCACCAGGCTCAGCGCGCGCAGCAGCTGCGGGGCGGCGTCGGTGGACAGCCGGAAGGCCGACTGCCGCGCCAGGTAGGCCCAGGCCCAGGCGGCATGGGCATCGTCTAGCCGCAGGCCGCGGGCGTCGAGCCTGGCTGCGGCGGCGGCGGTGTCGGTCTGCGCCAGGCTCAGCAGCGCCAGCAGGCGCAGCTCTTGCGCGGTGCGGCCGCCGCTGGCTGGGCGGGCCAGGTGGCGGGCGGGGTTGTCCACCGCCTCGGCGCCGTCGCGCGCCGGGGCATTGCCCAGCAGGCCCACTGCGGCCTTGGCCGCGCCGGGGCGCCGCTGCTCCAGGCTGAGCCGGGCCTTGCGCCAGACATCGTCGTGCTGCAAGCGCTTGGCGTCGACCAGGGCGGTGGCCAGCAGGTTGCAGCCGTCGTCCAGATCGCGCTGGGCCAGCCACTGGCTGCGCGCCTGCTCGGCCACGTCGCGCCCGGCCAGGTGCTCGGTGAACAGCCACCAGCACGTGACCTCGCGGTCGTCGTTCATGCGAAAGCGCGGGTAATCGCGGGCCAGGTTGGCCCAGTCGCCGCGGCGGCCCAGCTCGCGCAGCCAGTCGTTGCGCAACCGGTCTTCGACATAGCTGCCGGTCCAGCGGCTGTAGAAGGTCTCCACCTCGTCGACCGTGGCCTCGCCCAGGCGGCTGGTCAGGTCCCAGTAGGCCGCCCAGGACAGCAGCGGGTGGTTGCCGGCCTCCATCGCGGCGCGGGCGGCGGCCAGGCGCGGGCGGTCGCGCTTGCGGGCGGCCTCGCGGGCGTCCACCACCGTGCTGTCCTGCGCCACGGCTGGGGCGGCGGCCTGTGCCAGTGCGGGCACGGTGGCGCCGGCCAGCCAGGCGGTGGCCAGTGTGGCCAGCAACAGGCGGCCTGGCGACAGGGTGCGGGGCATGGGGCGGGTCATCGTGGTGGTGCGGGCGCTCGGCGCGATGGCGTGCTGGGCTGACACCCAGGGAAAACCACTGTAACGCAGCACCGGCACGGGTGACTGATACCGGGTGATCGGGGCCGGCCGTGGTCGGTCATCCGGGCCTCCATCAAACTGGGCGCCGACGAATCTGGTGTTTCGCTGGTCCGTCGCCGGTGCGTGGCAGCGCGCCGGGTCTGGCCCCTCCAGGTTGCAAAGAGACGGCGGAGCAACGGCAAGCCGCGCCAGCAACCAAGACCGAGCAAGACCGACCAAAAACCGACTGAAACCGACCAAGACCAATCAAGCCCAGCAAAGAGCCCTCACCGGCCAGTGCGGTAGGGCTCCTCGAAGGCCAGGAATTCCCGCTCCGCCAGCGCGCCGTCCACCCAGGCCGCCACGCCCGGGCTGGCCCACAGGCGCAGCATGTAGGCCGCCACCTCGGCCGGCACCGGCAGGCCATAGCTGCGCAGGCGTGCCACCACCGGGGCGTAGTAGGCGTCGACGATGCCGAAGCTGCCGAACAGGAAGGGCCCGCCGCTGGCGGCCAGTGCAGCCTGCCACATGCCGACGATGCGCGCCAGGTCGGCCGCCACCGCCGGCTGCTCGGCCAGCACCCGGGCGCCCACGGCCGGCAGGCTGGCCTCGATGTTCATCGGGCAGGCGCTGCGCAGGGCGGCGAAGCCGCTGTGCATCTCGGCGCACAGGCTGCGGGCACGGGCGCGGTCGGCCTGGTCGCGCGGCCACAGCGCCTGCTCCGGGAAATTCTCGGCGGCGTACTCGGCCAGGTACTCGGCGATGGCCAGGGTGTCCCACACCACCAGGTCGCCGTGCACCAGCAGCGGCACCTTGCCGACCGGGCTGAGCTGGGTGACCGCCCGCTTGAAGCGAGAGCCCGCGTCGAAGCTGTCGAAGCGGTGCATCACCTCCTCGAATGGCAGGCCGAAGTGGCGCAGCAACACCCAGGGCCGCATCGACCAGGACGAATAGTTCTTGTTGCCGATGTGCAGCTGCAGCATGGTGCGCCTTCGGGTGCCGGTGTCAGGGTGCCCCGCATGCTACGGGGCTGTCGGGCTGCGGGTTCGGCCAGGACGAGAACTGCGCCGCCACCCGGCCGGTGGTGCCGAGGCGCTCTACCTGCCGGCTGGCGGCCGAATGCCTGCGTTGCAATTCGTCCGCTGCGTCGCCGGCCAGGTTGCCCGCGCGGCGGTCGTCTGGCCGACAATCCGGTGCATGACCTCCACCTACCGCTACAGCTTCGAACCGCCGCGTGACAAGAAGCTGCTGCGGCGGCAGTTGCAGGCCGAGCGCCAGGCGATGGTGGACCGGCACCAGCGCTCAGTGCACCTGCAGGAGGTGCTGCGGGTGTTCCTGCTGACGCGCGGCGAGAGTTCGATCGGCGCCTACTGGCCGATCAAGGGCGAATTCGACGCGCTGCCGGCGCTGTACCGCTGGACCGAGGGCGAGGACTTCCGCAACATCGGCCTGCCGGTGATCGACCGCCAGACCAAGCAGCTGCGCTTCCATGTCTGGTTCCCGGGCTGCCCGATGGAGGAGGACGCCTACGGCATCCCCAAGCCCAAGGACACGCAGCAGTTCGAGCCCGAGTTGCTGCTGGTGCCCTGCGTGGGCTTCGGCCCGGGCGGCTACCGCCTGGGCTACGGCGGCGGCTTCTACGACCGCACGCTGGCCGCTCTGACACCCCGGCCCTACACCGTCGGCGTGGGCTATGCCCACGGCCATGTGCCCTGGCTGGAGCCCGAGCCACACGACGTGCCGCTGGACGCCATCCTCACCGAGGACGGCGTGTTCTGGCAGAAGTAGGCGTCGCCCAGGCACCCAGCGCACGCGCCGGCCGGTGGTTGAAGCTGCCGGCTCGCACCCACGAGACCCAGACCCTGGCGGAGACCGCATGGCCCAGTTGCAGAGCAAGCTCAACCCCCGTTCCGAGGCCTTTCGCGCCCATGCTGCAGCGATGCAGGCGCTGGTTGACGACCTGAACGCCCGGCTGGCGAAGATCGCCGAGGGCGGCGGTGCCGACGCCCGGGCCAAGCACCTGGCACGCGGCAAGCTGCTGCCGCGCGAGCGGGTCGAGCGGCTGCTCGACCCCGACACGCCCTTTCTGGAGATTGCACCGCTGGCGGCGCTGGGCATGTACACCGAGACCGACCGCAGCGGCCAGGCGGTGGACGCCGCGCCCTGCGCCGGCATGATCGCCGGCATCGGCCGGGTGGCGGGTGTCGAATGCCTGATCGTCTGCAACGACGCCACCGTCAAGGGCGGCACCTATTACCCGCTGACGGTGAAGAAGCACCTGCGCGCGCAGGAGATCGCGGCGCAGAACCACCTGCCTTGTATCTATCTGGTCGATTCCGGCGGCGCCAACCTGCCCAACCAGGACGAGGTCTTCCCCGACCGCGACCACTTCGGTCGCATCTTCTACAACCAGGCCAATCTCAGTGGCGCAGGGATTCCGCAGATCGCGGTGGTGATGGGCAGCTGCACGGCAGGCGGCGCCTACGTGCCGGCGATGAGCGACGAGACCATCATCGTGCGCAACCAGGGCACCATCTTCCTGGGCGGCCCGCCGCTGGTGAAGGCGGCCACCGGCGAGGTGGTCAGCGCCGAAGACCTGGGCGGTGGCGACGTGCACACCCGCCTGTCGGGCGTGGCCGACCACCTGGCCGAAAACGACCTGCATGCGCTGGCGCTGGCGCGCCAGGCGGTGGGCCGGCTGAACCGCCGCAAGCCGCAGCCGCTGCTGCTGCAGCCGCCCCAGCCGCCGAAGTACCCGGCCGCCGAACTGCACGGCGTGATTCCCAGCGACACCCGCAAGCCCTTCGACGTGCGCGAAGTGATCGCCCGCGTGGTCGACGACAGTGCCTTCGACGAATTCAAGGCCCGCTACGGCCAGACCCTGGTGTGCGGCTTCGCCCACATCGACGGCATGCCGGTGGGCATCGTCGCCAACAACGGCATCCTGTTCGCCGAGAGCGCCAACAAGGGCGCGCACTTCATCGAGCTGTGCTGCCAGCGCAAGGTGCCGCTGGTGTTCCTGCAGAACATCACCGGCTTCATGGTGGGGCGCAAATACGAGAACGAGGGCATCGCCCGGGCCGGCGCCAAGATGGTGACGGCCGTGGCCTGTGCTGCGGTGCCCAAGTTCACGGTCATCATCGGCGGCAGCTTCGGCGCCGGCAACTACGGCATGTGCGGCCGCGCCTACAGCCCGCGCTTCCTGTGGATGTGGCCGAACGCGCGCATCAGCGTGATGGGCGGGGAGCAGGCCGCCAGCGTGCTGGCCACCGTCAAGCGCGACGGCATCGAAGGCCGCGGCGGCGCCTGGAGCGCCGAGGAAGAAGCCGCCTTCAAGGCGCCGATCCTGGCGCAATACGAAGTGCAGGGCCACCCTTACTTCGCCAGCGCCCGGCTGTGGGACGACGGTGTGATCGACCCCGCCGACACCCGCCGCGTGCTGGCCCTGGGCCTGTCGGCCAGCCTGAATGCGCCGATCCCGGACACCCGGTTTGGTGTTTTTCGCATGTGATGGGTATGATGCGTTCGTTTTTCTAATTCGGTACACATCATGCGCACCAACATCGACATTGACGACGACGTGATGGCCGCAGCACTGCGCGCCGGCCCCTACAGCACCAAGAGAGAGGCGGTGGAAGCCGGCTTGCGGCTGGTGGCGCGGCAGGCGGCTTACCGGGAGATCCTGCGCTGGGAAGGCCAGCTGCGCTGGGACGACCACGACAGCCCCGAAGCCGGGCCCGCTGCGGCGCTGCACGCCGCCAGCGCGGCCGCGCCCGCGCCGTTGCAGGTACAGGAGCCGGCCCCGCGCAAGCGCCATGCTGGTCGTTGATTCCAGTGTCTGGATCGACTTCTTCAACGGCGCGCCCACGCCGGCGCGGGCCACGCTGCGCCGCCTGCTGGCCGACGGCGAGGTGCAGATCATCGTGCCCGACCTGGTGCTCTACGAAGTGTTGCGTGGTTTTCGCGCCGAGCGCCACTACCTGCAGGCGCAGGCCCTGATGGCCACGCTGACGGTCGAATCCACTGGCGGCGAGTTGCTGGCCGTGCGCGCCGCCGCGCACTACCGCAGCCTGCGCGCAGTGGGCATCACCGTGCGCAGTGCGGTCGATGTGCTGGTGGCGGCGTTCTGCATCGAGCGCGGCTACACCCTGCTGCACGCCGACCGCGACTTCGACGCCTTCGAGGCGCAGCGCGGCCTGCGCGCCTGGCGGCACTGAGCATCATGCAGGCAGCCCTTCACATGCGCCCCTGGCAGGCCGGTGATTCGGTGGCTGCGCTCACCGCGCTGCTGCACTGCGCCTGCACGCCGCTGGCCACCGCCGGCATCAACTTCACCGCTGCCACCCGGACCGACGCGATGACGCTGCAGCGCATGCCGGGCACCCACACCTTCGCGGTCGACCCCGCGCTGCCTGCGGCCGCATGGCGCCGCCGCTGTTGGGTGGCGGCGCGCAGCTTGCTGGCGGTTGACGCCACGCTGTCCTGGCGCGCCAGCGGCGCGCACCTGGGCGATGCCGACGCCATCGGTGCCCACCGGCGTGACACCGACCACCGCAGCGCCGGCTGACGCAACGCTGCCTGCGCCCGCACACCATGGCCATCGACACCCTCGACACCACCCACCTGCTGGCGCTGGCCGCCGCGCTGGGCTGGGCCAGCGGCCTGCGGCTGTATGCGGTGGTGTTCCTCACCGGCCTGGCCGGTACCCTGGGCTGGGTGCCGCTGCCCGTCGGCTTGCAACTGCTGCAGCACCCATTGGTGCTGGCGGCAGCCGGGTTCATGTTGGCAGTGGAGTTCCTGGCCGACAAGGTGCCGGGGCTCGACTCGCTGTGGGACGGCCTGCACACCCTGCTGCGCATTCCTGCCGGCGCGGCGCTGGCCGCTGCGGTGTTCGGCGCCGACCAGGCGGTGTGGGCCACGGTGGCCGGGCTGCTGGGCGGCACGCTGGCGGCCACCAGCCATCTCGCCAAGGCCACCACCCGCGCGGCGGTCAACACCTCGCCCGAGCCGTTCTCCAACATCGCGCTGTCGCTGGCCGGCGATGCGCTGGTGCCGGCCATGCTGTGGCTGGCGCTGGCGCATCCGCTCTGGTTCGGCCTGACGCTGGTGCCGGTGGTGGCCGCCAGCGTGGTGCTCACCGTGCTGCTGTTCAAATTTCTGAAAGCGCTGATCGGCCGCCTGTCCGGCCGCCTGTCGGGCCGGCTGGGTGGCCGGTCGGCTGGCCGGCGTGCTGCTGTTTGATGGAGACACCAATGTTCAAGAAGATCCTGATCGCCAACCGGGGGGAGATCGCCTGCCGGGTCGCCGCCACCGCCCGCCGGCTGGGCATCCGCACCGTGGCGGTGTATTCCGAGGCCGACGCCCGGGCCCGCCATGTGATGGCCTGCGACGAGGCGGTGGCCATCGGCGGCGCCGCGCCGCGCGACAGCTACCTGCGTGCCGACCGCATCCTGGCCGCCGCCCAGGCCACCGGCGCGCAGGCGGTGCATCCGGGCTACGGCTTCCTGTCGGAAAACGCCGGGTTCGCCCAGGCCTGCGCCGACGCCGGCATCGCCTTCATCGGCCCGCCGGCAACCGCCATCGCGGCGATGGGCAGCAAGTCGGCTGCCAAGTCACTGATGGAGCGCGCCGGCGTGCCGTTGGTGCCCGGCTACCACGGCGACGACAACAGCCCCGAGTTGCTGGCCAGCGAGGCCGCACGCATCGGTTACCCGGTGCTGATCAAGGCCAGCGCCGGCGGTGGCGGCAAGGGCATGCGCCGGGTCGACCGGGCCGACGACTTCGCCGCCGCGCTGGCCAGCTGCCAGCGCGAGGCGCAGAACAGCTTCAGCAATGCCCATGTGCTGGTCGAGCGTTATGTGCTGCGCCCGCGCCACATCGAGATCCAGGTCTTCGGCGACAGCCAGGGCCGGGTGATCCACCTGTTCGAGCGCGACTGCTCGGTGCAGCGCCGCCACCAGAAGGTGCTGGAAGAGTCGCCCGCCCCCGGCCTGAGCGCCGCGCGCCGTGCCGAGATGGGTGCTGCCGCAGTGGCCGCCGCGCAGGCGGTGGGCTACGTCGGCGCCGGCACGGTGGAGTTCATCGCCGAACAGTTGGACGACGGCGACCTGCGCTTCTTCTTCATGGAGATGAACACCCGGCTGCAGGTGGAGCACCCGGTCACCGAGGCGGTCACCGGGCTCGACCTGGTGGAGTGGCAGCTGCGTGTGGCCGCCGGCCAGCCCTTGCCGCTGCAGCAGCATGAGCTGCGCATCAGCGGCCATGCGATCGAGGCGCGCATCTGTGCCGAGCAGCCCGACAACAACTTCCTGCCCGCCACCGGCCGGCTGGACGTGCTGCGCTGGCCGCCGCATGTGCAGTTCCAGCGTGGCAGTGACGCCCAACCGGTGCGGGTGGACGCCGGCGTGGGCGAGGGCGACGCGATCACGCCGTACTACGACTCGATGATCGCCAAGCTGATCGTGCACGGCGACACCCGCGCGCAGGCCCTGGCAAGGTTGGAGACCGCGCTGGCGGCCACCCATATCGTCGGCCTGCACACCAACGTGGCCTTCCTGCGCCGGGTGGTGGCCAGCGCCGCCTTTGCCACCGCCGACCTGGACACCGCGCTGATCGAGCGCGAGCGCGCCGTGCTGTTGAACCAGCCGCCACTGCCGCTGGAGATCGCTGCGGCCGGCGTGGTGGCCCATGCCCTGGCTGCCGAGGCCGCTGAAGCCGCCGAGGCCACCGAAGCCGGTGCCGACCCCTGGAGCCGGCGCGACGGCTGGCGTCTGCACGGCGGCGCGCGCCGCCACTTCGACATCCAGCATGCCGGCGTGTTGCATGCGGTGGCGCTGGCCCGGCCGCACAGCGCCGCGGTCGATGGCCGGCTGGAACTGCAGATCGGCGACGCCCGCTGGCCGCTGCAAGCCCGCGCCCTGGGCGGCGGCCGGCATGACGTGACGCTGGGCGATCGCCGCCTGCACTTGACGGTGTATGTCCATGGCGAACGGGTGGCGGTGTTCGCGCCCGAACACAGCGCCGTGCTGCAGCAGATCGACGCCGTCGCCCATGCCGGCGAGGGCGCTGCCGAAGGCGGCCAGCTCACCGCGCCGATGCCCGGCAAGGTGATCGCCTTCCTGGCCCAGGTGGGCGACAGCGTCAGCCGCGGCCAGGCGCTGGCGGTGATGGAGGCGATGAAGATGGAGCACACGCTGCACGCCCCCCGCGACGGCGTGGTGGCCGAGCTGCTCCATGCGGTGGGCGACCAGGTCGGCGAGGGCGGCGAGTTGCTGCGGCTGGCCCCGGCTTGAGCCGCCGTGCTGCGGCGCTGCCTACTTGGGTTCGCGCCTGCGCGGCAGCCAGCTGTGGCGCGGCCGCTGCAGGGGCGCCGGCTCGCTGTCGCTGGCGCGGCGGCTGGCGCCGGCGCCAGGCACCGGCGGCGGCTGGGTGACACCGAAGCCCGAGGTGTCACGGCCCCAGTCGT
>JBBRVT010000038.1:0-16260 GCA_038246615.1 Burkholderiales bacterium | reverse complement strand
TGGCGCGACCAGCTCGTGCCCGATGGGCCGCCGCCGGAATTCGACGCCGACGAGCCGTTCTGATCAGGCCTCGGCGACAAGCAGCAACAAGGCCCCGAACGGGGCCTTGTTGCTTGCGCGCGCTCAATTCATACCGGCCGCCGGACACCGTCTGCAGAACCGCCACCTCACCAGCGAATAGAGGCGGATTTACGGCGTCGCTAACAAGCGCAGACAGCACGAAGACGATGTGGACCTCTCGGGCTTATTGCTGCCGTCTCAACCCTGGCCACCTCTGCTGCCGGACGCGGACTTGCTTCGCGCACAAGGATTGCGGCTGCACCACACCCAACGCCTGGACTCCTTGCCGGTAAGCGGTGCGCTTCTGGGGTACGTGCCTGGTGCTACCAACGACGTCCCAGTGCGGCTACACGAATCGGCGTGGTCTCGCCATTGCCACGTGCTTGGTGGCACTGGCACGGGCAAGTCCCGGCTGCTGCAATCGATGATCTCTGACCGTCTCAAGCGACCGCAATCGCTCATCCTGCTCGAGCCTCACGGCGACCTATTCAGGTCGGCACATGCCGAGTGTCCAACCTGGCGCGAAGCGGACGTAGTCTCGCTTGACTTCAGCGACTTCGAACACGCGCCCTCCCTGAACATGCTGCACTGTTCTGGGGATCGCGTCGATGTGCAGCGTACTTTCCTGATTCACGCGCTGTGCGAGAACTTCCTGCAGATGTACCCGGAGAACAAGGAGGCTTTCGGCCCCATGTTCTTCGCGTACCTCACCAATGCGGCGCGTCTGGTGATGAATGACACCGAGTTCACGGCAACTTTGCTCGATATTCCGAGAGTCTTTTCCGAGCCCCTGTTCCGACGTGCGCTCGTCGAGCGTTGCCAGGACGCCGACGTGCGCGCGTTCTGGCGCGGAATCGTCTTGCGCGCAGGTGGCGAGGCCTCACTCGAGAACGTGGCTCCGTACATCGTTTCGAAATTCGTCGACCTGCAGCAACCGCCCATGCGGGCCTTCCTGGGGCAGGCTGAGTCAACCATCGATCTCCGCGCCATCATGGACCGCGGCGGCGTGCTGCTCATCAACCTGGCCAAGGGTCTGCTTGGGGAACGACAGAGCCGCTTCCGTGGGTTGTTGTTGACCTCGCGCATCCTGGCTGCCGTACTGTCGCGCGCGGACCTGCCCCCTTCCCAACGCCGCGAAGTGCACCTCGTGGTCGACGAGTTCGGCAGCATGATGACGCCGGCGTTCGAAGGCATGCTCAGCGAAGGACGCAAATTCGGCCTTCGAGCCTTGCTGGCTCATCAGCACATGGCGCAATTGCCGCCTGCCCTGACGCAGTCCGTGCTGACCAACACCGGCAGCCGCATCCTGATGCGCCTGGGAGCGCAGGATGCCGAGGCTATGGCCCGGTGGGTTGCGCCCGAGTTCGACGCTCAGGCACTCATGACCCTCCCGGATCGCCATGCGGTGGCTAGGATGCAGGTGCCCGGCGGGGTGACACCCCCGTTCCTGATGAGCACGCTCGAGTGCCAGGATCTATCCGCTAACGCGGCTGCCCAGGAGCGATTCGAAGCGCTTAGGTCGAGTTCTCGGGCGCTCTACTGCAAGCCCGCGGCAGACGTCGACCGCGACATCGCTCGGCGGCGGGCCGCCTCACTGCCCTTGCCACCGGCCCCTGCGGACGGTACCAAGGTAGCGGCTAATGCAGCGAGCACGCCCTCTTGTGAGTGACAGTCTTTGGGTCAACGCCAAAGCAGAGCCGCAGGCGGCATCGATGCATGCGCGAACCTAGACATCCCGGTATGTCTCGCACGGGCCCAAAAGAAGCCACACGCGGTGGACCCCTCAGTGGACCCCTAGAGGCCCAGAAAGACTAAAGGGTCAGTAGGAGCTAACCTACTGACCCTCGTCATTACTGGTGCGGCTGGCAGGAATCGAACCCACGACCCCTTGGTTCGTAGCCAAGTACTCTATCCAGCTGAGCTACAGCCGCGAAGCCTCGCAGTGTACAGCGGATTCGGCACTTTGCGAATGCAGGGCCCAGCCACGGCGACCTGCGGCCACTGGCTGCAACGTCAGTCTTGCGCTGCCGCCTCACGCAGACAGACCAGCGCGCGTGCATCGTCGCCCTCTGCTGTCGCCAGGCGTGCAAGTACGCGCCAGGCCTGGCGTCGGGTGCGGGGCTGCAGCTGCGGATCGTTGGCTGCCATCTCCAGCGGCCGGCGCGCCTTGCCCCACAGCTGGCGCTCGGCCAGCACCGCGCCGACGGCGGCCTGCACCGCTGGCTCGGCGGGGTAGTTGCGCTGCGCGGTCTCCACACGGGCCAGCCAGTCCGGGCCCAGCCCGGCCACGCTGTCGACGAGGGCTAGAGCCACCTCGGCTCGGCCGTCGGCGCCCAGGCTGTCGAGCCGGTCCCACAGCGGGCGCAGCCAGGCACGACCGTCATCGGCCGCCTGCAGCTGTGCCGCTCGGCGCGCAGCGCGGGCAGCCACGAACGGGTCACGCTGGTCGGCAGTGTCGAACTCCTGCCAGGCGCGGCGCAACTGGTCGGCATCATGGGTGGCGTCCAGCGCCTCGATGGCCAGCGAGCGCAGCAGGCCCTGCGCCGCAGTGCTGGAGAAGGCCTGGTGGTTGGCCAGCAGCCGCGCGGTATGCAGCGCATCCATGGGGCGGCGCTCCAGCCGGGCGGCCTGCAGCTTCAGCCGCAACGCCTGGGTACGGCGCGCCACGCCGGGCTGCAGCTCGGCCAGCAGGGCGGTGGCGCGTGGGCCGTCGCGGTCGTCCAGCGCCCACTCGGCGGCCAGCAGGCGGGCGCCATCGTCCACCGCCTGCGGCACACCGCGCCGGCCGGGGCGCAGGGCGCGGCTCAGCATGTCGTCGCGCCGGCTGCGGTCCTGCAGACGGTGCAGGCTGCCGGCCGCCAGCAGGTAAGCCAGGGTGCGGAACTCGTGGTCGTCACCGGCGTGCTGCCGGTCGTCCTGGATGGCAATGGCGCGCTGCGCGGCCTTGTGCGATCGGCCATAGCGGCCACTGAAGTACTCGGCCAGCGCCTCGTGCAGCGCCGCCTGGGCGGCGCTCTCCAGCCGCAGCAGACGCCATTCGCGCGCACGTGCGGGCAGGCCGATCAGGGCGCCGACGGCCTGCACCGCTGTCGTCAGTGCAAAGCCGGTGGCCAGTGCCCCCAGGATGAACAGGTTCAGCGACAGGTCGACCCGCCAGCCGTCCCAGTAGAAAGAGGCCATGCCGGCGTTGTCGCCCAGCGTCAGCGCGGCGACCACGGCCACCACGAACAGCAGCACCAGCCAGACGACATTGCGCACCGCGCGGCCCCCGTGCCTAGCGCCCGGCCTGCGCGGCCGACAGCGCCGCCAGCGTCTCGTCGGGCCGCGGCAGGCTCACCTGCCTGGCCTGGCCTGCCACCTGGCGCAACAGGTCGGCGGTGAGCACCACACGGCGGACACTGCGGTCGAAGTAGCGGTCGATCGAAGCGACAGCGTCCCGCAGATCGGCCTGGGCGGTGTCGAACTGGCGCGACAGCAGCGCCAGGCGGGCATTGAGCAGCCGCAGCTTGAGGTTCTCGCGCAGGAACCAGGCCTGGTCAGGCGCGATCAGCGCGGCCTCGGGCTGGTCGATGCGGGTCACGCGGATCAAGGTCTTGACCTCACTCCACACCCGCTGGCCCACCCAACTGCCTTGCGCCTGCAGCCAGGGCCACCAGCCCGCGGGCTGCGCCGACGCTGCGGCCGACGCCGGGGAGACCGCCCCTGGCCGGACCGCAGCCGCCGGGCGGCGCTCAGGCTGGGCCAGCAGCGGCAGCTCGTCGATCGTGCGGATGGCCTCGTCGAGCTTGAAGGTGAGGCTGGCGATGTCGCTGACGGCCACCGCGCGCACCCGGTCCAGGTCGCGCGCCAGCGCCCGCCGCACCCGCTCGACCCGCGGCTGGTTCATGCGCGCCAGACGCTCTTCGCTCTGGCGCAGCGCGGCAGCCAGCGGCTCGGCGCTGCCGGTGATGGCGCTCTGCTGCATGGCCACACGCACCGCCGCGTCCACGTCGGCCAGCACGTTCTCGTCGCGCGAGCGCGACAGCTGCTGGATCAGCTCTTCCAGCTGGGTGCGCTGCAGCGCCGTCTCGGCCACGCGGCCGTCCAGCAGCGCCACCTTGGTCTCGGCCGACCGGGCCAGATCCTGCGCCTGCTGCGCCAGCGCGCGGGCCTCGATGGCCTGGCCCTGGCTGTCCTGCTGGCGGCGCACCAGTTCCTGCTCCAGGCTCTTGATGCGCTGCTGCCCCATCAGCGCCAGGGTGATGGCCACCAGCGCCAGCGCGCCGACCACCGCCGTGGTCGCCCACCACGCACCGGGCAGGCCGGCAACCGGTACCGCAGCGGCCGGTGCTGGTGCTGGTGCTGGTGCTGGTGCGGCGACCGGTTCGGCGACCGGGGTGGCGGCCGCGTTGGCTGCCGGGATGGCAGCCGGAGTGGCGGCGGGTTGGACGGTGTCGTTCACGTTCGGCGGGATTGTATCGACGGCCCCCCGGTTGGCCGGGGCGTTGCGGGCAGCGTCCGGCCGGCACCGTCAGGCGGAGGCCGGGGCGCCGCGCAGGTACTCGGCCACTGCCTCGGGCGTGGGGGCCACGGTCTGCACCCGCAGCAAGCCGAGGCGGCGCGCCGCATCGGCGATGCGCGGATGGGTGGCCAGCGCCCGCGCCAGCGCCCAGTCGGCCCCGGGCGCCAGCTGTGGCAAGTGGCCCACCGCCTCGCTGCTGGAGAACAGCCAGCAGAACGCCTGCGGTGCAGCACGCACACGGGCCAGCAGCGCCGCAGCGGCGCCGTCAAGCACCGGCACGGTGCGGCGGTAGGCCTCCACAAAGTGCACCTGCGCGCCCTGCTGGCGCAGCACGTCGGCCAGCCAGTCGCGGCCGGATTCACCGCGCACCACCAGCGCACTGGCGCCTGGCCAGGCGCAGCGGGGCTGCAGCACCGTCCACAAGGCCTCGGAATCGAACTGCCCGCCCGCCTCCGGCGGGCTGCACAGCGCGGCCGCCGGCACGCCGGCCTGCTGCAGCGCCTGGCGGGTGCCCAGGCCGGGCGCGGCCGCCAGCACCTGCACCGGCCAGGGCTGGCCGGGCGGCCGCGCTTCGAAGAAACGCTGCACGGCGCTGGGGCTGACGAACATCACCATCGCCAGCGGGCGCTGCTGCCCGTCCTGCCCACTGGCGATGGTCTGCCAGGCGGCCTGCACCGGCGCCGGGTCGGCCGGGCCGTCGATGCCCAGCAGCGGCAAGGCAGTGGCCTGCAGGCCCAGCGCCTGCAGGCGGGCGACCCAGTCATCGGCCTGCGGCTGCGGCCGGGTGACCAGCAGGTGCGGCAGATCAGCCATGGTGGCGGGTGTGGGGTGGTGGACTCGGGATGGTGGGCGCGGATGGCGGGCCCGGTCGGCGGGCCCGGATGGTGGGCCCGGTCGGGCGCCGGCAAATCATTCAGACCGCAGGCATCGCGGCCAGGTAGCGGTCGGCGCCCAGGGCGCGCAACTGGTCGGCCGCCTGGCGGCCCAGCGCGTCGGCGGCGGCGGTGGCGTCGGCGCCACTGTGCTGGGCGATGCGGGCCTGCACCTGGGTGTGCAACAGGGGCCGCGCCGTGTCTTCGGGATGGCCCAGGGCAGCGCGCATCACCAGCTGCTCGCCCTGCCACACCGCGTGGGCCGCCAGCGGCATGCTGCAGCTGCCACCCAGCGCACGCGAGACCGCCCGCTCGGCATGCACCGACAGCCAGGTGGGCGCGTGGATCATCTCGGTCAACTGGGCGCGCAGCGCGGCGGCGTCGGCCCGCACCTCGATGCCCAGCGCGCCCTGGCCGGCGGCGGGGATCATCGCTGCGGGGTCGAAGGGTGCGCGGATGCGCTCGGCCAGGCCCAGGCGCTTCAGGCCCGCAGCGGCCAGGATGATGGCGTCAAAGCCGCCCTCGTCGAGCTTGCGCAGCCGGGTGTCGAGGTTGCCGCGCAACGGCTCGATGCGCAGGTCGGGGCGCAGGTTCTTCATCTGCACCACGCGGCGCAGGCTGCTGGTGCCGACCACCGCGCCGGGCGGCAGGTCGGCCACCGACGCAAAGCGCGGCGAGACGAAGGCGTCGCGCGGGTCTTCGCGCTCCAGAACCGCAGCCAGCACGAAACCGTCGGGCAGCTCCATCGGCACGTCTTTCAGTGAATGCACCGCCAGGTGGGCACGGCCTTCTTCGAGCGCGACTTCCAGCTCCTTCACGAACAGGCCCTTGCCGCCCACCTTGCTGAGCGCGCGGTCGAGGATCTGGTCGCCGCGGGTGGTCATGCCCAGCAGCCCCACACGCAGGCCGAAGCGTGCGGCCAGCAGGTCGCGCACATGCTCGGCCTGCCACAGCGCCAGGCGGCTCTCGCGGGTGGCGATCAAAGTGTCGGGCGCAGCGGCGCCGGGGGTGGGTTGCATCATGGTGGCCCGATTATCGCTAGCCGTTTGTGGCCGCCCCGGGCACTGGCTTGTGGCGACCCCCGGGCGCTGGCTTGTGACAACCGCCGGACGCTGTGGCGGTGTCGGGCCGCCGGCCGCAGCGGCACAGCGGCTGCCATGATGTGGTTCTGTAACATTGTTACTTCACTGGAGTCTGCCCATGCCGAGTTCCGTCGCCACCAGAAAGCGTGCTGCGCGCACGCCCGCCATGCCCAGCCCTGCTTTCAAACTGGCCGATGCGGGTGACGCCGCCGCCAAGAACAAGGCGCTGATGGAAGACATCCGGTTACTCGGCCGGCTGCTGGGCGACGTGATCCGCGAGCAAGAGGGCAACGAGGCCTTCGAGTTGATCGAGCGGGTGCGCCAGCTCAGCGTGGCCTACCGTCTGAAGAAGGACGCCTCGGCCGGTCGGGTGCTCGACCGGCTGCTGAAGAACCTGTCGACCGACCAGACGGTGAGCGTGATCCGTGCCTTCAGTTACTTCAGCCACCTCGCCAACATCGCCGAAGACCGCCACCATGTGCGGCGCCGCCAGCACCACGAGCGCCAGGGCCACCAGCAAGACGGCAGCCTGAGCCTGAGCTTCGAGCGCCTGCACAAGGCCGACATCCGCTCGGCCGACGTGGCGCAGATGCTGACCCAGGCCTACATCGCGCCGGTGCTCACCGCCCACCCCACCGAGGTGCAGCGCAAGAGCATCCTCGACGCCGAGCGTGCGCTGGCCGAACTGATCGGCAGCCGCGACGACCTGCCGACCGAGCGCGAGCGCCGCGACAACCAGGCGCTGCTGCGGGCGCGCATCACCCAGCTGTGGCAGACGCGCATGCTGCGCTACACCAAGCTGACGGTGGCCGACGAGATCGAGAACGCGCTGAGCTACTACCAGAGCACCTTCCTGCGGCAGATTCCCAAGCTGTATGCCGAGATCGAGGAGCACCTGGCCGGCTTTGCGGTGCCCAGCTTCCTGCGCATGGGCCAGTGGATCGGCGGCGACCGCGACGGCAACCCGAACGTCACCGCCGACACTCTGCGCATGGCGCTGGCGCGGCAGAGCGAGGTGGCGCTGCGCTTCTACCTGACCGAGGTGCATGCGCTGGGCGCCGAGCTGTCGATCAGCCAGATGCTGGCCGGCGTGACGCCCGAGATGCTGGCACTGGCCGAAGCATCGCCCGACAAGAACCCGCACCGCGAGGACGAGCCCTACCGCCGCGCGCTGGTGGGCATGTACGCCCGGTTGGCGGCCACCTTGCTCGACCTGACCGGCACCGAAGCCCTGCGCCATGCGGTGCCGCCGCAAACTCCCTACACCAGCCCGGCGCAGTTTCTGGCCGACCTGGGCGTGATCGCCGCCAGCCTGCAGAGCCACCATGCCCAGGCCCTGGTGGCGCCGCGCCTGGCGCCGCTGATGCGCGCGGTGCAGGTGTTCGGCTTCCACCTGGCCACGGTCGACCTGCGCCAGAGCAGCGACAAGCACGAGGCGGTGGTGGCCGAGCTGCTGCGCGAGGCGCGCCTGCATGCCGACTACAGCACCCTGGACGAGGCAGCCAAGCGCAGCCTGCTGATGGGCCTGCTGAACGACGCCCGCCCGCTGCGGGTGCATGGCGCGGCCTACAGCGACCTGGCGCAGAGCGAGCTGGCGATCTTCGAGACCGCCAAGACGATGCTGCTGCGTTACGGCCGCGAGGCCCTGCGCCACTACATCATCAGCCACACCGAGAGCGTGAGCGACCTGCTGGAGGTGCTGCTGCTGCTGAAGGAATGCGGCCTGCTGGCCGGCCCGAATGGGGGCACGCTGGACGGCGGCGCGGTCAATGCGCTGATCGTGGTGCCGCTGTTCGAGACCATCGGCGACCTGCGCGAGGCCGAGCCCATCATGCGTGCCTTCTACGCCCTGCCCGGCATCACTGGTCTGCTGGTGCGCAGCGGCGGCGAGCAGGACATCATGCTGGGTTACTCCGACAGCAACAAGGACGGCGGCTTCTTCACCAGCAACTGGGAGCTGTACCGTGCCGAACTGGCGCTGGTGGGCCTGTTCGGGCCGCTGCGCGAGACACACGGCATCACGCTGCGGCTGTTCCACGGCCGCGGCGGCACGGTGGGGCGCGGCGGCGGCCCCAGCTACCAGGCCATCCTGGCCCAGCCGCCCGGCACGGTGAATGGCCAGATCCGCCTGACCGAGCAGGGCGAGGTGATCGGCAGCAAGTACGCCAATCCGGAGATCGGCCGGCGCAACCTGGAGACCCTGGTGGCCGCCACGCTGGAAGCCACGCTGCTGCACACCAGCGGCAGCAAGTCGGGTGCGCCCAAGGCCTTCCTGGACGCGGCGGCCGCCATCAGCGACGCCAGCTACGCCGCCTACCGCAAGTTGGTCTACGAGACACCGGGCTTCACCGACTACTTCTTTGCCGCCACGCCGATCCGCGAGATCGCCGAGCTGAACATCGGCTCACGCCCGGCCAGCCGCAAGGCCACGCGCGCCATCGAAGACCTGCGCGCCATCCCGTGGGGCTTCAGCTGGGGCCAGTGCCGGGTGGCGCTGCCGGGCTGGTGCGGCTTCGGCTCGGCCATCGCTGCCTACCTGGGCCATGGCGACGGGCATGACGAGCGGCTCAAGCTGCTGCAGAAGATGCACAAGCAGTGGCCGTTCTTCCGCACCCTGCTGAGCAACCTGGACATGGTGCTGGCCAAGAGCGACCTGCGCATCGCCGCGCGCTACTGCGAACTGGTCGAAGACCAGAAGCTGGCCAAGCGCATCTTCAGCGCCATCAAGGCCGAGTGGGAGCGCACGCACACCGCGCTGTCGCAGATCACCGGCGAGACCGAACGGCTGCAGAGCAACCCGGCGCTGGCGCGCAGCATCGAGCACCGGTTCCCGTACCTCGATCCGCTGAACCACCTGCAGGTGGAGTTGATGCGCCGCTACCGCAACCGCAAGGAAGGGGCGCCGGAGAACGAGCGGTTGAAACGCGGCATCCACCTGTCGATCAACGGGGTGGCGGCGGGGTTGCGCAACACGGGTTGAGGCGCCCTTGCTGCCCGGTCAGGTGGGTCTGCCACACGTCGCGCGCATCCGCTGCGGCGTTGCTGCGCTGGCCGTGGCGTCGGTCAGCGTGCGACGACATTGCCCGGCACGATGCGCGGCACCACGCTGAACACATTGGGGTCGCGCGCGTCGACGAACACTTCCACCCAATGCACATTGGGTGAGCCGAAGTTCTCCAGGCGGGTGAGGTTCTCCAGCGACACGCCGGCACTCACCAGCGGCTTGTCGACACGGAAGTAATGGCTGTCGCCGTGGGCCAGCAACACCGGCTTGCCGAAGGCGATGGTGCGGGCGGTGATCCGGGTGATCACTTCGTCGAAGCCCAGCCGGTTCAGGCTGCCCGGGGCGAACTCCAGGCCCGGGTTGGCCTGCATCGCGATCAGCACGCCGGCGCTGTCGGCCGCCACGGCGCGGTTGAAGATCTCGTCGATCCAGGCCAGGCTGGCAGCCAGGCGGGCGTCGTACTCGGCCTGGCGCTCGGCGGGGCGGTCACCGCCGGCAAGCTGGTTCCAGGGCGCCAGGTTGTTCGCGCTGCCCACCACATGCACCGTCGCCATGGTGGTGCCGGCAAACGACCACAGGGTGTTCTCCACATAGGCGCTGTGTGCGGCATGGCAGGGTGCGGCGGCCTGCGACAACAGGGCCATCGGCCGCTTGCCGGTGCTGCGGCCGATGGCCGGGTAGAAGATCTCGCGGAACTTGGCCAGCCGCTCGGTGGGCAGGTAGCCGCCGTTGTTGGCGCGGTGGCAATCGGTCCAGTCGTTGTCGCCGGGCGTGACGATGAAGGCGTCGTCGAACTTCTGGTACTGGTTGAAGCGCTTGATGAACAACGCGTCGTCGCAGCGCTCGCTGCCCTGCTTCACGTCACCGGTGTGCAGCACGAGGCGCACATTGCGTGAGGCGTTGATGTCGGCGATGACCTTGTCGAACTTCGGCTCTTCACCCACGCCATAGGGCGCGTCGCCGAGCAGCGCGAACGAGACGCCGGCGCGCAGGTACCCGCCGGCAGCCGCAGCATGGCCAGCTGCGACCACCAGGGCGGCGGTCAGGGTCGTGCGGATGGCTGTGCGGATCAGTCTGGATTGCATGGGGTCACTCCTCGGGGATCAAGGGTCAGGGGCAGGCCGGGCAGGCCTTGTGCCCGGGTGGATCAGCTGCGGCGGCGGCGATGCCCAGGCCGGCCAGCAGCAGGGCCATGGTCTGTGGCTCGGGTACGGCGGTGACGCTCAGCGTGCCCCCCCAGCAGCGCCGACGGCTCCACCGTCTGCACACCGCTCAGGGCCAGGTTGCCGATGCCCAGTGCATTGTTGTAGACCAGCGAGAGTGACAAGGTCTGGCCGACGGCGCTGCTGAAGGTGAGGTCCAGGGTGTCGCTGCCGTTCAGCGCCACGACGTTGTAGCTGGCCAGGGTGCTGAAGCCGGCATCCTGCACCAGCAGGCTGAAGGTGGGGGTGTCGTCGGCGCCGGCCAGCGTGCTGGTGCGCAGCGATTCAGCGCGCAGTTGCAGGCGCACGTCCACGGCAGTGCCGTCGGCCTCGCCGTCGGACGCCACCAGCAAGTCGACAGTCAGGCCGACGCTTGCCAAGGGCGCTGGCCGTGCCATCCACCAGTTACAGGCGCGCGGCCAGCGTGCCGCTGGCTGCCAGCGACAGCAAGGCGGTGGCGATCGAGGTCTTGAGGAAGTGCATGGGGTTGCTCAGTGTGCGGCGCTGGAGTCAGGGACCAGGGGTCAGTTCAGGCGTGTGATGCGGTTCATCGGGCCGGGGGCCACGCCACCGGGGTTGGCTTGCAGGCAGGCCGCGAAGGCATCGGTGTCCACCGCGCCGCCCAGGCGATTGCCGCCCTGCACCAGCACCGCAAAGCCGTCGCCGCCCGACACATGGGCCAGGAAGGCCGCCTGGCTGCCCCAGGCCTGCTCGTCGGCGATTTGCTCGTCCACCGTGCTGCAGTCGGCCATGCGCCGGTTGGGCACGCTGGTGGCCGTGCTGCCCAGCGTGACGGTGACGGTGCCGGTGCCGGTGCCGGTGCCGTCACCGGGGATGCAAGCGGCAAAGGCGGCCGCAGAGAACAGGCTGGCTGCGGCCAGCGCGAGGAGGTGTTCGACCATCGGGTGGGCTCTCTTGAAAAGAGCAAGCAGGCAGGGGCCCTGCCGGCAAACACCGGTGTCCGGCTGGCTCAGCCAGCGCGGCGGCGAAGCACCAGCAGCAGCGCGGCGCCGCCCAGCATCAGCGCATAGCTGGCCGGCTCGGGCACGGCCGAGATCGTCACGTCCGCCCACACGGCCTTGTGGTCGGAACTGGCGTAGTTGGCATACAGGTTCGGGTCGCGGAAGTTGCCGACCAGGTCGTACAGGTCGCCGGTGGTGTTGGGCGCGTTGCGGTCGGGGTCAGCCGGCCAGAAGACGCCGGCGCCGGTCATCGGCAGGTTGGCCGACGGCAGCACATAGTCCACCCGCAGGTTGCCGGGTGCAAAGTCACTGAAGTCGGCGGTGTCCTGTGTCGGGTCGCCAACATGGCTCTGGTTCGCGTTGCCGTTGTTGCTGGGGTGGTCCTTGGCATCCAGGCCGCCCGGGGCGCCGGGCGTCAGCGTGGTGTTGACCAGCGGGTTGCCCAGCAACTGGTTGATGGCGTTGTAGGCGATGCCGTTGACCACGCCCTTGAAGCTGTCGCCATCCAGGGGGTCGGCGTTGTAGTCGCCGGCGATCACGAACCTGGCGCCGGGGGCCAGGCCGCCGGTGCCGCCCTGGTCGTCATAGAGGTAGCTGGCGCCGGCGATGTAGTCGGCCCACAGGCGAATCTCGTCGTGGTTGCGCTTGCCGTTGCGGTCTTCGGCGCCGTCGAAGGTAGGCGGGGTCGGGTGGGCGGTCAGGAAGTGCACATCCCGGCCGTTGATGCGCACCGTCACGTCGACATGGTTCTTCGAAGACAGGCGCAGGTTGGCAATCTCGTCGGTGCTGTAGAAGTTGACCAGGTTGTTGGTGCCGGCCACCGGGTCGTTGGTCAGCAGGTTGCCGGGCATGTCCTTCCACTTGAAGTTCTGGAAGCTGCGCACCGCCACGATCTCATGCCTGGAGTACACGGTGAAGCCGAACTGGCCGCCGAAGTTGCCGAAGCCCCAGGCGTCGTCGCCGCCGGCCACCACGCCGTTGTTGTTCAGGTCGAAGCCCGAAGCCAGGCCGGTGTTGGTGTTGGGCGTGTAGCGGTGGGCATAGGCCAGGCCGCTGGTGAAGCCGCGCACCGCATTGCCATGGCTGGCCGCCAGGAAGTTGTCCTGGAACCGCTGCGCCGCCTGGCTGCTGTAGCCCTGCGCCATGGCCTGGCTGCTTGCCGTCGGCATGCCGGCCAGGTCAAAGTCGAACTCATTGACCAGCAGCACATCGGCGTTCAAGCGCTGCACGATCTCGGCCACGTTGTGCGCCTGCTGGATGCGGTTGGCTGCAGTGCCCGTCAGCCCCGTGGCCAGCGGGTTGGCCAGGTCGCTCAGCAACTGCCCGCTCAGGTCGCGGTTGAGCGACGCATTGAAGGTGGCAAAGCGCACCGTCATGTCGGCAGAAAACGCCGTTGTGCAGGCCAGGGCCAGGCTCAGCCCTGCAGCGATCGCGATTGGGGTGTGGCGCATGGCGCTCCTCCGGATGGTGATGGATTGCGCGCGTGCTTGGCCGCGCTTCTGCGGTGCATCGTCGCGTGTTGCGGTGACCGGTTGACGGCGGGCCCAGCCCCCGCCATGGTCCGTTCAGGCCATCACGCTCTGCTGGCGGGCGGCGGGGGCCGCAGCGGCCTCGTCGGCGCATGTGGGGCGGATGTGGGGCGCATGTAGGGCGCGAGGCCGCACGGCCACCTGCGGGTGTCAGCTGCGGGTGTCAGCTGCGGCGACGCCGCGCCAGACCGGCCACGCCCGCCAGGCCGCCGAGCATCAGCGCCCAGGTGCCGGGCTCGGGCACGGCCGAGACGCCGATGTCGGGGTGGTCGGTGAAGAAGCCGTCCATGCCCAGCCTCAGGAAGGCCTGGACCTGGCCCGTCATGTTGCCCAGGTCCGCCGGGTTGCTGCTGCTGTCGAACTCATTGGGCAGGAAGATGTTCTCCGCGCGGAAGGTCCAGCCATGCACCTCCATGCCGAGGGCGTGGGCGTCGGCCACCAGGGTGGTGGGTGTGCCCAGCCTGCCGCTGACCAGCGGGATCATCAGGTTGGTGTTGGCACCAATGCCGTCGGCATAGCCGTCGATGAAGTTCAGCCCGGCAGCCCCGGCAGCCGCCAGCTGGGCATAGGTGCGTGTGTCGCCGGCCACGGTGAAGTCATAGGGTCTGCCGCCGCTGCTGAGCAGCTGCACGATGCGGATGTCGGTCTTGGTGTTCAGGTACTGCAGGTTGCTCACCTCGAACGACTGAATGTAGACCGGCGCCGAAGCCAGGTTGCCGTAGTTGGCGTGCAGGATGGACACCAGCTTGTCTTCCATGCGCATCACGCCATTGGCGGTGGCCACAGCACCGAAGTAGGTGGGATGCTTGGTCTCGGGATAGATGCCGATGGTGCGGCCCAGGCGGGCCGACTCGCTCTTGGCCAGGTCGATCACCTCCTGCAAGGTGGGGATCACCTCCTGGTCGTTGAAGGCGTTGTTGGCCACGCGCAGGTCACGCAGGCGCTCCTGGGCGCGGATGTCGGCGCGCAGTTCGGCGGCGGTGAAGTCTTCCGCCCACCAGCCGCCGACCTTCGTGCCGTCCAGCGTCTTCACCGTCAGGCGGCCGGCGTACTGGGGCAATTGCCACACATTGGTGCTGGTGTCGGTGCGGTTGAGTACCGGGGCGCCATTCATGTACTGGATGCTGCCGTCGGCGTTCAGGTTCACCCGCGCCAGCATGGGCTCGTGGCGGGCCAGCAGTTCGCCGTCCTTGCTCATCACCAGATCGGGCTCGATGTAGTGGGCGCCTTGGGCGATGGCCAGGCGGTAAGCGGCCAGCGTGTGCTCGGGCCGGTAGCCCGACGCGCCGCGGTGGCCGATGACGATGGGGGCGGCGCCGCTGAGCGTGGAGGCATTGGCGGCATGGGCCGGTACGTGCGAGAACGTGGCAGCGGCAGCCAACACCACCAGGGGCAGGCTGAAGAACGCGGGGCGGAACGGCATGGAGTCTCCTCGTCGGAAAGGTCAGGTCAGACGCGAGTGTGCGCAGCCATGATGAAAGCGGCGTGACGGCAGCCATGGCCGTTTCGGTGGATACCTGAAACACAGCTTGCCCGGCCGCCCGGGTTCAGTGCTGGCCGACAGGCTGGTTGGTGCGCGCCACCAGAGGCGGTTGATGTAAGGTCCGCAGCGGCTGCGGCGACCTGCTGCAGCCAATGCTGCCCAAGCCATGCCTGCATCCACACCCACACCCACACCCACACCCACAGCCGCATCTCCTCCCGCACCCAAACCCGCCCCTGCCACCCTCAGCATCATCGTGCCCGTGCTCGACGAGGCAGCCGGTGTGGCCGCCATGCTGGATGCGCTGGCGCCGCTGCGCGCCCGCGGCGCCGAGCTGATCGTGGTCGATGGCGGCAGCAGCGACGGCACGCTGGCGCTGGCCCGCCCGCGTGCCGACGCGGTGGTCACGGCGCCGCGCGGCCGCGCCCGCCAGATGCGCGCCGGGGCTGCGCAAGCCCGTGGCGATCGGCTGCTGTTTCTGCATGCAGACACCCGCCTGCCCGACGCGGCCGATGTCGCCATCAGCGCAGCGCTGGCTGCCACACAGACCGGCCGCGCCTGGGGACGCTTCGACGTCCACATCGCCGGGCGGGCGCGCTTGCTGCCGCTGATTGCAGCGCTGATGAACCTGCGCTCCCGATGGAGCGGCATTGCCACCGGCGACCAGGCCCTGTTCATGACCCGTGCTGCATACGATGCCGTCGGCGGCTTCCCGGACCAGCCGTTGATGGAGGACATCGAGATCAGCAAGCGGCTGTTGCGCCTCGGCCGCCCGGTCTGCCTGCGCCAGCGTGTGACCACCTCGGGGCGCCGCTGGGAACAGCGCGGCGTGTGGCGCACGGTGGTGCTGATGTGGCGGCTGCGACTTCTGTACTGGCTGGGCGTCAGCGCGGACCGTCTCGCGCCGCAGTACCGATGACCCACGGATGACCACCGGGCGCTGCGTCGTCGTCGTGATGGCCAAGGCACCGGTGCCGGGGTTCGCGAAGACGCGCCTGATTCCAGCGCTCGGTGCCGAGGGGGCCGCCGCGCTCGCGCAGTGGCTGCTCGACCGCACGATGGCGGCGGCTCTGGCGGCATCGGCGGCGGGGCTCGGGCCGGTTGAACTGTGCGGCGCGCCTGACATGTCGCACCCGGCGTTCGACGCCTGGGCCGATCGGCCCGGGGTCGTGTGCGCACCGCAGGGCGCCGGTGATCTGGGCGAGCGCATGGCGCGGGTGTTCGAGCGCTGGCGGCACGACGCACCGGGTGTGCTGCTGATCGGCACCGACGCGCCGCGCCTGGGCGCCGACGTGCTGCTGGCCGCCGCCGAGGCGCTGCAGGCCCACGATGCGGTCTTCGTGCCGGCATGCGATGGCGGGTACGCGCTGGTCGGCCTGCGACGGCCTGCGCCGCAGCTGTTCACCGGCATGCGGTGGAGCACCGCCGATGTGATGCAGCACACGCGCGAACGGCTGCAAGCGAGCGCGCTGCGCCATGCCGAACTGGCAGCGCTGCACGACATCGACGAGCCGGCCGATCTGGTGCATCTGCAAGGGCTGGGCTGGCGATGAACGCTGATGAAC
>JBBRVT010000037.1:0-16357 GCA_038246615.1 Burkholderiales bacterium | reverse complement strand
GCGCCCGGTCGCGCAGCGCGTGCGCAAACACCGGATCGATCAGCACGGCCTCGCCCGAGTCGGCATCGCCCAGCAGGTAGGTGTAGGTGGACGAGGTGGTGTCGAAGAGCTGGCGGAAGAACAGCATGGCTGGATCCTTTCAACGGATGGCAGCCGGCATCATCGCCGACGCAGCAGCATCGGCACGGTTGCCGCAGCGCGGGTGCTGCGCCGGCGCCCGCCCCGTTCAGGGATGGCCAGGTGGCGACGTCGCTCCACTTGAGCGACAGGGCGCGCAAGCAGGCCTCACGGGCCGCGCTATCGCGGTCGCCGCAGGCATCGCGCACGACGACCAGCCGGAAGTTGCATTGCAGCGCGTCGATAGCAGTGGCGCGCATGCAGCCGCACCCGGTTCAATGAACTGAAGATGATGGCTTGTGAGCGCCCCCAGACCTGCTGCTGCGCGTCAGGCCCCCCGGAGGGGAATGAGGAAACTTGGGAGTGGCCCGGCGTTTCGTCATGAGAGCTGGTGAACGTCTGCGCGAAGACCGCCAGTGGGGGTGTGCCAATCGTGCGTGGTGCATGGCCTGCTGTTCAGGCTGTCGGCGGTGCCGTCGGGCTCTTCCTGGCTGACCACACGGCGGTCGGTGCCCTTCGAGCAGGTATTGGCGAATGAGGCCGTTGGTGTTCTCGCATCAGCCGCGCTGCCAGTGGCTGTGCGGGTCGCAGGCACGCGCGTGCTGCGACCGTGGCGCAGGCAGACCACGGGCTGGCGGCGCATCTCTCCTCGCTTCTAGGCCTGGATGGTGTCGAAGCTTGCTGCGTAGAAGCTGGCAGCGCAGAGCCTGTGGCACAGCAGGTTGGCGCTGTGGGCGTTCCACCGGCGACAGTGCACCCGCATGGACAAGCCCCGCGCCATGAACGCCATGAACGCCACGGCCCGCTGTCGCACCAGATTTTGTCGGTGCAGGACAGTGCGTGGCGCCCCTGGACCTGGTTGGCCGCAGCCGACACTCCGCCTGCGGCCGGCACAGTGTCGACGGTCTTCTCGGCCGCATCCTGCTGGTGCACCGAGGTCACCTGCACCGCCGGCTGGACCATGACGAAGCCGCAGCAGGTGTTCGTCGGAACCGGCGTGGAAGTGACCGCCCTGCGGCAGTGCCGATCGTCTCGGCCGGCAGGCAGGAAGGCAGGCCACACACCGCGCTACATCTTCCAGCGCAGCGCCGCAGTGTGCACCGGTGCGTCCCACAGCGCCAGCTGCGCCGCGTCCACCGCGGTCAAGGTGATCGAGCAGCCGGCCATCTCCAGTGAGGTGACGTAGCTGCCGGTGAGGTGGCGCACCACCTTCACGCCGGCGCTGCCCAGCACCTTCAGCGCGGCGTTGACCATCACGTACAGCTCCAGTGTGGGCGTGCCGCCGAAGCCGTTGACCAGCAGCACCGCCTCCTGGCCCGGGCGCAGCGACAGGTCCTTGAGGACCGCGCCGGTCAGCTCGGCGGCGATCTCGTCGGCGCTGCTCAGCTTCACGCGGCGGCGGCCCGGCTCGCCGTGGATGCCCACGCCCATCTCCATCTCGTCGACGCCGATCTGGAAGGTGGGCCTGCCCGCAGCCGGCACGGTGCACGAGGTGAGCGCCACGCCCATCGACGCAGTGGCCTTGTTCACCGCGTCGCCAAGGGCCTTGAGCTCGGCCAGGGTGGCGCCGCGCTCGGCAGCGGCGCCGACCAGCTTCTCGACGATCAGCGTGCCGGCCACGCCGCGGCGTCCGGTGGTGTAGGTGCTGTTCTCCACTGCGACGTCGTCGTTGACGATCACCGTGGCGTTTTCGCGGTCCAACATCTCGGCGGCCATTTGGAAGTTCATCATGTCGCCGCTGTAGTTCTTGACGATGAACAGCACGCCGGCGCCGGTTTCCACCGCTTCGGCTGCAGCCAGCATCTGGTCGGGCGTAGGCGAGGTGAACACCTGGCCAGGGCAGGCCGCATCCAGCATGCCGTGGCCGACGAAGCCGCCATGCAGCGGCTCGTGGCCCGAGCCGCCGCCGGAGATCAGCGCCACCTTGCCGGGCAGCAGGTGGCGCCGGCGCAAGAACTGGCGCTGTGCGCCTAGCGTGACGATGTCGGCATGGGCGGCGGCAAAGCCGTCCAGCGATTCATGCAGCACGGTGTCGACATGGTTGATCAGCTTCTTCATGGCGCTGTCCTCAGGGCTGAAAGCGGGGCGGGGCGGGGCGGGGCGGGGCGGGGTGGGGTGGGGTGAGGCTCAGAGCGTGTCGCAGATCGCGACGATGATCAACGCCATCGAGCGCGAGCCCGGGTCGACGTGGCCGAGCGCACGCTCACCCAGGAACGAGGCGCGGCCCTTGATCGCGTCCATTGCGGCGGTGGCCGCGCAGGCATGGAGCGCGGTCTGGCGGACCCGCGCCGTCAGGTCGTCGCCACCAGCGTCCAAGGTGCGGCGCACCGGGTCCAGCACGTCGAGCAGCGTCTTCTGGCCCACTTCGGCCTTGCCCAGGCGCGTCAGCGCGGCGATGCCGGCGGACAACGCGGACGCCAGGTCGGCGGCCTGCGGCTGCACGGGCAGTTCCTTGGCCAGCGTCACCAGCAGCGTGCCGAACACCGGGCCCGATGAACCACCGATCACCGACATGCAGGTCATGCCCATCGCCTTCAGCATGTCGTTCAGCGGCTTGCCGGCCAGGTCGGGCAGCCTGGCCTGGATGGCCTCGGCGCCGCGCTTCATGTTCAGGCCATGGTCGCCGTCGCCGATGGCCTGGTCCAGCGTGGTCAGCTCCTCCACATGGTCGATCAGGGTCTGCGTCGCGGCTCGGATGGTGATGATGGGGTCCACGGGCAAGTCCTTGGTGGTCACGCGGCGATGCGCCGGCCCTGCTGGTCGAACCACAGCGGGCGCAACAGTTCGACGGCCACGGCATCACCAGGTGCATGGCGCGCACCAAGTGGCGCGGCCACCACCAGCGGTGTGTCGCTGCCGTCGAGCATCAGGTGAACGAGGTGCTGGTCGGACAGCAGCTCGATGCGGCGCACACGCGCGCCAGGATGTGCGCTGGCGTGCGCACCGGCGCGGGCATCGCCGCCGCCCGGCAGCAGCCGCGCCTGCTCGGCCCGAACGCCCACGCTGGCGGTGGTCGGCGGCGCGGCCAGGCCCGGCAGCGCGGCACGCGGCAGCAGGTTGATACGTGGCGAGCCCAGCCGCATCGCCACCGTGGCGCTGGCCGGGTCGTCGTAGATCCGCTGCGGCGTGCCCACCTGCACCAGCACGCCGGCATCGAGCACGCCGATGCGGTTGGCCAGCGTCATCGCCTCGGTCTGGTCGTGGGTGACGTAGAGCATGGTCGCGCCCAGATCCTGCTGGATGCGCTTGAGCTCCAGCCGCAGGTCGTTGCGCAGCTTGGCGTCCAGCGAAGACAGCGGCTCGTCCATCAGGTAGACCGACGGCGAGCGCACCAGCGCGCGGCCGATCGCGACCCGCTGCATCTGCCCGCCCGACAGCTTGGTGGCCGGGTTCAGCAGCTTGTCGTCGATGCGCAGCATCTTGGCCACCGCCAGCACCTTCTCACGCACCTGCGGCTCGGGCGTGCGGCGCTGCGGCGAGCGCAGCGGAAAGGCCAGGTTGTCGAACACGTTCAAGTGCGGGTAGAGCGAATACTGCTGGAAGACGAAAGTCACGTCGCGTGCGGCCGGCGGCGCCCGGGTCATGTCGACACCGCCGATGTGCACGCTGCCCGCGTCGGGCCTTTCCAGCCCGGCCACCAGCCGCAGCGTGGTGGTCTTGCCGGCTCCGCTGGGGCCCAGCAGCACGATCAGCTCGCCGCTCGCGATGTCCAGCGACAGACCCTGCACCGCCTGCACGGCGTCGAAGCGCTTGGCCACGCCGTCGATGCGCAGCTCAGCCATGGGCGGCCCCGACATCGTCGCGGGCGGTCTTCAGCGCACGTCCGCTGGCGGCGTCGAACACCGAGACGGTGCTGGCGTCGAAGCGCAGCCCCACCTGGTCGCCGCGCGCCGCGGGCACGCCCACCGGCAGCTTGGCGCGCAGGGTGACGCCCTGCGCGGTGGTGCAGGTGACGATCTGGCAACTGCCCAGGTACTCGCTGCCCAGCACCTCGGCGCGCAGCGCCGAGCCGGCGTCGAAGCGCACATGCTCGGGCCGCACGCCGTACAGCAGCGGGCGCGGCGACACGTTCTCGCGCAGCGCCGGGATGCCCAGCACCGCCTCGCCCAACGCCAGCTGCGCCAACCCGGCCGGCCCGCCGCCGTCCAGTGGCAGGAAGTTCATCGCCGGCGCGCCGACGAAGTCGGCCACGAACACGCTGGCCGGCCGCTCGTACACCGCCTGCGGCGGGCCCAGTTGCTCGACCACACCCTGGTTCATGATGGCAATGGTGTCGGCCATCGCCATCGCCTCCACCTGGTCATGCGTGACGTAGACGGTAGTCGCCTTCAACCGGTCGTGCAGCGCGCGCAGCTCACCGCACATCAGCTCGCGGAACTCTGAGTCGAGCGCGCCCAGCGGCTCGTCCATCAAGAAGGCCAGCGGCTGGCGCACGATGGCCCGGCCCAGCGCCACGCGCTGGCGGTCGCCCGAGGCCAGCCCCGACACCGGCTTGTCGAGCAGGTGCTCGATGCGCAGGACGCGCGCCGCCTCGGCCACTGCGGCATTGATCTGCGCGCGCGGCAGCCCTTGCGAGACCAGCGGAAAGGCAATGTTGCGGCGCACGTTCATGTGCGGGTACAGCGCGAACAGCTGGAACACGAAGGCGATGTCCCGCCTGGACGCGCGCTTGAAGCTGACGTCCTCGCCACCCAGGAAAATCTGTCCGCTGGTGGGCAGCTCCAACCCGGCGATCACGCGCAGCGTGGTGGTCTTGCCGCAACCACTGGGCCCCAGCAGGCAGAAGAACTCGCCATCGCGCACGGTGAAGCTGGAGTCCTTCACCGCGACGAAGTCGCCGAAGGCCTTGTGCAACCGTTCAACGCGGATCTCGGCCATGGTTCAGTGACGCTCGCTCACGGCGGAAACTTCGAGACGATGGTGAACATCACCACCCCGGCCAGCGTGGTGACGAACGAGTAGGTGAACAGCACCAGCGCAAACGGCTGCAGCATCATCACGATGCCCAGCGCGATCACCACGCAGGCCACCATCTCCATCGGGCTGCGGCGGGCCCAGCGCGGCCAGTTTGTCTTCAGGCTCATGTCGATATCAGTCTCATTTGCGCACCGCCCCGAAGGTGATGCCGCGCAGCAGGTGCTTGCGCAGCAGCACGGTGAACACCAGGATCGGCACCAGGAACAGCGCGGTGCCGGCGGCCACGGCCGGCCAGTCCTGCCCGCCCTCGCCGATGATGATCGGGATGAATGGCGGCGCGGTCTGCGCCTCGCCGCTGGTCAGCAGCACTGCGAACGCGTACTCGTTCCAGGAAAAGATCAGGCAGAAGATCGCGGTGGCCACGATGCCGGTGGTGGCCTGCGGCAGCACCACCTTGCGGAAGGCCTGCAGCCGGGTGTAGCCATCGATCATCGCGGCTTCTTCGTACTCGCGCGGGATCTCGTCGATGAAGCCCTTGAGCAGCCACACCGCGAGCGACACGTTCACTGCGCTGTACAGCAGGATCATGCCCAGCCTGGTGTCGGACAAGCCGATCTCGCGGTACATCAGGTAGATCGGAATCGCCACCGCGATCGGCGGCATCATGCGCGTGCTGAGGATGAAGAACAGCAGGTCGTCCTTGCCGGGCACCTTGAAACGGCTGAAGGCATACGCGGCCATCACGCCCAGGCCCACCGACAGGAGCGTGGAGCCCACCGCGATGATCAGCGAGTTGACGAAGCGTGGCAGATAGTTCGATCGGCTCACCACTACCATGCTGTTGGCGCGGGCGATGCGTTCGCAAGCGCTGTCGGCCGGCGGCAGGCTGCGGATGTAGGCCTCGGTCTGGCGCGAGCGGGTGGTGAACAGGTTGCAGTAGCCCTGGATCGACGGCTCGAACAGCACCTTCGGCGGGTAACTGATCGAGTCCGGCGGGCTCTTGATGCTGGTCAGCAGGATCCAGCCCAACGGCACCAGCGTGACCAGCGCATAGACGATGACCAGCGCCATCGCGACGCACTTGGCGAGGTTGGTGGGCGCCACCACCGAATGGGCCGTGCTGATGCCGGCGCGGCTCATCGGTTCTTCACCGCGTTGAGGGCCTTGACATAGATGTTGGCCAGGCCGAACACCGCCACGAACAAGATGATGGCCAGCGCCGACGAATAGCCGGTGCGCCATTTCTCGAAAGCCTCGCGCTTCAGGGTGATCGACACCACCTCGGTGGTCGAGCCCGGGCCGCCGCTGGTCAGCAGGTTCACCAGGTCGAACATCTTGAAGTTCTCGATGCCGCGGAACAGCACCGCCAGCATGATGAAGGGCAGCACCATCGGCAGCGTGATGCTCCAGAACTGGCGCCAGGCCGAAGCCCGGTCGACTTCGGCCGCCTCGTAGATGTAGTCGGGGATGCTGCGCAGCCCGGCCAGGCAGATCAGCATCACGTAGGGCGTCCACATCCAGGTGTCGACGATGACGATGGCCCAGGGCGCCAGCTTCACCGAGCCCAGCATCTCGAAGCTGGACGGCGGGATGCCGGTGAAGAAGCTGACCACGTAGTTGAACAAGCCGATCTGCGGCTGGTACAGGAAGGCCCAGAAGTTGCCCACCACCGCCGGCGACAGCATCATCGGGATCAGGATCAGCGTGGTCCAGAAGCCGTGGCCGCGGAACTTGCGGTCGATCAGGTAGGCCAGCGTGAAGCCGATCAGCGTCTGCAGCGTGATCGTCCAGAACAGGAAGTGCGCGGTGGCCTGCATCGGGCCCCAGATGTCGGGGTCGTTGAGGATGGCCACGTAGTGGTCGATGCCGACGTTCAACACCTCGGCATTCGGCCGGTTGGCGCGGAAGTTCGTGAACGACAGCCGGATCGTCCAGATCAGCGGAAAGATGTTGATCGCCAGCAGCAGCAGCATCGTCGGCGCGATGAACAACCACGCGATCGCCCGGTCGGACAGCCCGCGCACACGCTGCGCCAGCGCCGGCGGTGTGGCCTGCGCTGCGCGGGTTCCGATCGAGGAGGTGGTCAGAGCAAGTCCGATGTGCCGGGACGATCAAGCGGGCGCGGTGAAGCCGGCTTGGCCGGTGCGCCAGCGGCGCCGGCTCTTGAGGGCAGGCACCGCTGGCGCTTCGGGGGTTACTTCAACTTCCCGTCTTCCTTGAAGACCTTCTTCCAGTCGGCCACCAAGCCGTCGAGCGCCTCCTTGGCCGTGCCCTTGTCGGCGACGACGAAGTCGTGCACCCGCTTCTGCTCCGCCAGCATCAGCTGGGCGTAGCTGGGCTCCGCCCAGAAGTCGACCACCTGGTCCATGGCGTTGAGAAACTCGGCGGCGAAGGGTGCGCTCTTCTTGAAGCTGGCGTCGTTGAGCACGCCCTTGTGGCAGGAGTAGCCGCCCAGCGACCACCACTTCTTCTGCACGTCCAGCGAGGCGAACCACTTGATGTAGGCCAGCGCCTCGGCACGGTTGGGCGAATAGGCCACCACCGAGATGCCCTGGCCGCCCAGTTGCGAGCCCTTGGTCTTGTCACTGGGGTTGACGAAGAAGCCGATCTTGTCGCCGCCGACATTCGGATCCTTGTACAGGCCCGGGAAGAAGGCGAACCAGTTCATCATCATCGCCACCTGGCCCGACTTGAACGCGTCCAGGCCCTCGCCCATGTACGAGTTGGTCAGCCCCGGCGGGGTGCAGCACTTGTAGAGCGCCTTGTAGAACTCCAGGCCCCTGACCGCATCCGGCCCGTTGACGAAGCCGTCCATCGCATAGGGCTTCTTCGGATCCTGGTACTTGAAGCCCATCGGGTAGAGCACGTTGCTCACGCCCATGGTGATGCCTTCGGAGCCGCGCTCGGTGAACAGGTAGGTGCCGTAGACCTTCTTGCCGTCGATCTGGCGGCCCGAGAAGAACTGAGCCACCTGCTTGAACTCGGTCCAGGTCTTGGGCGGGCCCAGGTCGCGGTTGTGCTTCTTCTTGAACTCGGCCTGCAGTTCGGGCTTGCTGAACCAGTCCTTGCGGTAGGTCCAGCCCAGCGCATCGCCCATCGCCGGCAATGCCCAGTAGTTGGGCGTGCCCTTGGGCCATTCGGCATAACCCGTCACGGTGGCCGGCGCGAAGTCGCTGATCTTGATGCCTTCCTTGGCGAAGAAGTCATTGAGCTTCACATAGTGGCCGCTCTCGGCCGAGCCGCCGATCCACTGGCTGTCGCCGATGATCAGGTCGCACAGCTTGCCCTTGCTGTTCAGCTCATTGAGCATGCGGTCGGCAAAGTTGGGCCAGGGCACGAACTCGAACTTCATCTTCACCCCGCTCTTGGCGGTGAAGTCCTTGCTCAGCTCGACCAGCGCATTGGCCGGGTCCCAGGCCGCCCAGCACAGAGTGATGGTCTTGTCCTGGGCCGAAGCGCTGGCGCTTGCCAGCGTCATCGCGGCGGTGATGGCCAGGCTGGTGAGCCCTGGCAGCTTGAAATTCCATTGACGCATCGCTGTCTCCTCGAAATGTTGCAGGGGATCACACATCCGGCAGCGGGTTCAGTGCAGGTTTTCCGCCGTCAGGATCTCGATGCGCGGCTGCACCACGTTGAGGGCGCCGCGGACGTTCTCGCACAGCGCACGCAGCACACGGGCCGCGGCGAGCACGCAGTAATGGATGTCCTGCTGCAGGACATAGCTCAGCGCACCGCTGCCCAGCAGCGTGCGGTGGTCGTCTGTGAAGTCGTGCGCGGCCACGCCCACGCTGCCGGCCAGCCCGGCGGCATCGAGCGCGCGCACCAGGCCGACGCTGCCCGAGCCCACGTTGTACAAGCCGGCCACCAGCGCTGGATCGACGCCCTTCTTCAGGAAGCGCGTCAACGCACGGGTGGCGCCGGCATCGTCGGCCGGGATGTCGGGAATGCGCAGCAGCTTCAGCTGCGGGAAACGCTCCTCGATCACCTGGGCAAAGCCGATGCGTCGCTCGATCTCTGCGGACAGGCGTGTGGCCTGCGAGGCCAGCAGCAGGGTGTCGCGGCCCGGCGCGGCCATGCGGCCCAGCAGCAGGCCGGCGGTGCGGCCGGCGGCGCGGGCGTCGGCGCCGATATGGGTCTCGCGCATCGAGCCGGCCACGTCGGAGAACAGCGTGACCACGTGCACGCCCGAGCGCACCAGCGCGTTGATCGCCAGCTTCACCGGCGGCAGGTCGGGCGCCATCAGCGCCACGCCTTCGCAGTCGGCCAGCTGCAACAGCTGCTCGGCAAAGCGCGCCGGGTCATCGGCGTCGATGCGGTGGGTGATCTCGGTGATGTGCTGGTGGCGGAAATCACCCGCCGCCTGTGCGATCTGCCGGTCGACCAGGCCGACAAAGGGCAGCTCGGCCGCCGGCAGCACGTAGGCGAAGCGGAAGTTGTCACCACGGCGCGGCCGGCCGCGCGACGGCGGCCCGCCCAGCTCGGCCACCACCTGCAGCACGCGGCGAACCGTCTCCGGATTGACGCCGGGCCGGTTGTTGAGCACCCGGTCGACCGTGGCCGTGCCCACGCCGGCGCGGGCGGCGATGTCGGCAACGGTGGCGGCGGCTTGCATGGCAGAGTGATGAGGCGGCAGACCATCATCAAACCATCAGTAAATAAATCAATCAATCAGGGTTTCACGGGATGGGAAACACCCTCGGGCGGCGTGGCACCCGGCCTGGCTCCGCCGTTCAGGCCGGCAGCCTGACCCAGCGCCCACCCTGCTTCGACGAGGCCACCACCGCCTGGATGAACGCCACGCCCTCGATGCCGTCTGCGATGGTCGGAAAAGCCACCGCCTTGTCGGCCTTCGGCCCGCCCGGCCGCGCGGCGCGGATGGCCTGTGCGATCTCGCCGTACAGCGTGGCAAAGCCTTCCAGGTAGCCCTCTGGGTGGCCACCGGGCAGGCGGGTGATGCGCGCGGCGGCGGCGTTGGCAGCCACGGTGCCGCGCGCCAGCGTCTGCGTCGGCTTGCCCAACGGCGACCAGTGCAGATGGTTCGGATGCTCCTGCCGCCACTCCAGCCCGCCCCGGCTCCCGTAGACCCGGATGCGCAGGTTGTTCTCGTTGCCAGGCGCCACCTGGCTGGCCCACAGCAGGCCGCGCGCGCCGTTGGCAAGGCGCAGCATCACCTGGGCGTTGTCGTCCAGCGCCCGGCCCGCGACGAAGGTGCTGAGCTCGGCGCACAGCTCGGTCACACGCAGGCCGGTGATGGTGCGCAGCAGGTGGAAGGCATGCGTGCCGATGTCGCCGATGCAGCCACCTGCGCCGCTCTGCGCCGGGTCGGTTCGCCAGGCCGCCTGCTTCTGGCCGCTGCGCTCCAGCGGCTCGGCCAGCCAGTCCTGCGGATACTCCACCTGCACCACGCGCAGTTCGCCCAGCGCGCCCTGCGCCACCATCTGCTGCGCATGGCGCACCATCGGGTAGCCGCTGTAGTTGTGCGTCACCGCAAAGATGCGGTCGTGTCGGGCAGCCAATGCGGCGAGTTGTTTCGCATCCTTCAAGGTGGTGGTCACCGGCTTGTCACAGATGACGTGGATGCCGGCGCGCAGAAACGCGCGCGCCACCGGCGCATGCATGTGGTTGGGCGTGACGATGGCCACTGCTTCGATGCCGTCCTCGCGCCTGGCCTCGGCGCTGGCCATCGTGCTGAAGTCGCCGTAGCTGCGCTCAGGCGCCAGCCCCAGCACGCGGCCCGAGCGCTGCGCCTTCTCGGGCGTGGACGACAGCGCGCCGGCCACCAGTTCGTAATGGTCGTCCAGTCGCGCGGCGATGCGGTGCACCGCGCCGATGAACGCGCCTTCACCGCCGCCCACCATTCCCAGGCGGATGCGGCGCGGTGCCGTGTCGCCCTGCCCGCGGCCGCGCTTGCCTGCACCGGGCTGGCGTGCTTCGATCACCATGTTGCGGCCCCGGCCATCACAGGCCCAGCATGCGGTCGACCTTGGCCTGGTCGGTGCCGCCGCCGGCGAAGTCGTCGAAGGCCCGCTCGGTGACGCGGATGATGTGGTCGCGGATGAAGGCCGCGCCCTCGGCCGCGCCCTGCTCGGGGTGCTTCAGGCAGCATTCCCATTCCAGCACCGCCCAGCTGCTGTAGTTGTACTGCGCCATCTTCGAGAAGATCGCGCCGAAGTCGATCTGCCCGTCGCCGAGCGAGCGGAAGCGCCCGGCACGCTCGATCCACGGCGCATAGCCGCTGTAGACGCCTTGTTTGCCGTTGGGACGGAACTCGGCGTCCTTGATGTGCAGCGAGGTGATGCGCTCATGGTAGATGTCGATGAAGGCCAGGTAGTCGAGCTGCTGCAGCAGGAAGTGCGAGGGGTCGTAGTTGATGCAGCAGCGCGGGTGGTTGCCCACACGCTCGAGGAACATCTCGAAGGTGGTGCCGTCGAACAGGTCTTCGCCCGGGTGCAGCTCGAAGGCCACCGCGCAGCCGGCCTCGTCGTAGGCGTCGAAGATCGGCCGCCAGCGTCGGGCCAGTTCGTCGAACGCGGTCTCGATCAGCCCCGGCGGGCGCTGCGGCCACGGGTACATGTAAGGCCAGGCCAGCGCGCCCGGAAAGCTGACCGAGCTGCGCAGCCCCAGATGCCGCGAGGCCTTGGCTGCCAGCAGCATCTGCTGCACCGCCCAGCGCTGGCGTTCCTGCGGCTTGCCGTGTACCTCGGCCGGAGCGAAGGCGTCAAAGGCGGCGTCGTAAGCCGGGTGCACCGCCACCAGCTGGCCCTGCAGGTGCGTGCCCAGCTCGGTGATCTCCACGCCGTTGGCGCGCGCGACACCGGCGATCTCGTCGCAATAGGTCTTCGACTCTGCGGCGCGGGCCAGGTCGATCAGCCGGCTGTCCCAGGACGGCAGCTGCACGCCCTTGAAGCCGTGGCCGGCTGCCCACTTCGTGATGCCGTCCCAGGTGTTGAACGGCGTCGCGTCGCCCGCGAACTGCGCCAGATAGATGCCGGGGCCCAGGATGTTGCTGGCCATGGTGGGTGTCTCCTTGTGGGGGCTGTGGTGTGGTGCTTCGCTGTCAGACATAGCCGTTGAGCAGGGCCTCGAGATGTTCTTGCCGGCCCGAGCGCGGCTGGGGCTCCAGGCCCTTGAGTTCGACCAGCGCGGCCAGGCCGGCCAGCGATTGCCGGCCGGCCAGGATGCCGCAGCCGAGCTTGCCGTTCCAGCCGGCATAGCGCTTGTGCAGCTGGTCGGCCAGCACGCCGTCCTCGACCATCTTCTCGGCCACCAGCAGCGCCCTGGCACACAGGTCCATCGCATGCGCATGGCCGGCGATCAGGTCGTCCGGGTCGATCGACTGCCGCCGCAGCTTGGCGTCGAAGTTCAGCCCGCCGTTGCCCAGGCCGCCGCCGCGCAGCACCTGGTACAGCGCCAGCGCCACCTGCGGCAGGTTGTTCGGAAACTGGTCGGTGTCCCAGCCCAGCAGCTCGTCGCCGCGGTTCATGTCGATCGAGCCGAACACGCCCAACGCCTGCGCCAGCGCGATCTCGTGCTCGAAGCTGTGCCCGGCCAGCAGCGCGTGGTTCTGCTCGATGTTGACTGCGATCTCGCGCTCCAGCCCATGGCTGAGCAGGAAGCCATGCACCGTTGCCACATCGAAGTCGTACTGGTGCTTGGTGGGCTCGGCCGGCTTGGGCTCGATGAGGATTTGGCCCTGGAAGCCGATCTTGTGCTTGTGCTCCACCACCATCTGCATGAAGCGGCCGAGCTGCGCCAGTTCGCGCTTGACGTCGGTGTTCAGCAGGGTCTCGTAGCCCTCGCGGCCGCCCCACAGCACGTAATTGGCCCCGCCCAGTGCATGCGTCAGGTCCAGCGCGGCCTTCACCTGCGCGGCAGCGTAGGCAAACACGGTGGGGTCGGGGTTGGTGGCTGCACCGGCCATGTAGCGCCGGTGCGAGAACAGGTTGGCCGTGCCCCAAAGCAGCCGCACGCCACTGTCCTGCATCTTGCGCGCGAGCAGCTCGCCGATGCGCTGCAGGTTGGCGTTGCTTTGCGCCAGCGTGTCACCCTCGGGCGCCACGTCGCGGTCGTGGAAGGTGAAGAACGGCACGCGCAACAGCCGGAACAGCTCGAAGGCGACGTCCGCCTTGTGTCGTGCCTGTGCCATCGCGTCACCGCCGGCGGCATGCCAGGGCCGGGCGAAGCTGTCGCCGCCGAACGGATCGGTGCCCGCCCAGACGAAACTGTGCCAGTAGCACACCGCGAAGCGCAGCTGGTCTTCCATGCGCTTGCCCAGCACCTTGCGGTCAGGCTGGTACCAGCGGTAGCCCAGCGGACGCTTCTTGCCGGGCTTCCACTTGGGGCCCTCACAGCGCAACGGCTCGCGCAGGCTGAAGTAGGCGGGGGTCGTCTCAGGCATCGTGGCACCTCGGTCGGGTCAACGCGGCGACGGCAGCGCCGCCAGGGCGGGGTACAGCGCGCGCCACTGCGCGTGGCGGACTGCCTGCAGTGCGGCCTGGTCGGGGCACGGCTCGAAGCTGCGCAGCCGTGCCGGCTTGGCGGCCACGCCCAGGCCCTCGCCCAGCGCCATGCGCGCCAGCCGCGCCGCGCCCAGTGCGCCGCCCAGCTCGCTGTGCGCCACCTGGTGCAGTGGCAGCGCCAGGATGTCGGCCAGCCGCTGCGCCCACAGTGCCGATCGCGCGCCGCCGCCGATCAGGTCGGCGCCGGTCAGCACGGTGCCGGCAGCGGCCAGCGCGGCCTGGGCGTCGCGCAGCGCGTAGCCCACGCCGTCGAGCACTGCCAGCGTCATGTCGGCGCGGCTGGTGCCGGCATCCAGCCCGGCAAAGGCGCCGCGCACGGTGGCGTCGTTGTGCGGCGTGCGCTCACCGTTCAGGTAGGGCGCGAACCAGCAGGGCGACGACGGTGTGGCGGCCGCTGCCTCGGTCAGCAGCGTGGCTTCGTTGCTGCCGGCCACCTGCGCCCACCAGGCCAGCGCCGATGCCGCGGCCAGCAGCACGCCCATCTGGTGCCAGGTATCGGGCAGCGCATGGCAGAAGGCATGCACGCCCTGGCCGGGGTTGGGCGCAAAGCCCGCAGTGGTGGCCCACAAAACGCCCGAGGTGCCCAGCGAGACGAAGGCATCGCCGGCCTGCACCGCGCCCACTGCCACCGCACCCGCAGCGTTGTCACCGGCGCCGCCGGCAACGACCGGCGGCCGGGCGAAGCCCCAGCGCTGCACCCATTCGCCGCGCACCTGGCCGGCGGGCGCGCTGCCTTCGACCAGCCGCGGCATCTGCGCGACGCTCAGCCCGCAGGCTGCCAGCGCCTCAGCCGACCAGCGCCGCGCGCCCACGTCCAGCCACAGCGTGCCCGAGGCGTCGCTCATCTCCTCGACCGCCTCGCCGGTGAGCTGCCAGCGCAGCCAGGCCTTGGGCAGCAGTACGCGCGCGGTGCGGGCGAAGAGCGCGGGCTCGTTCTCGCGCACCCACAGCAGCTTGGGCGCGGTGAAGCCGGCCATCGCCGGATTGCCGGTGACGCTGCGCAGCGCCGGCCAGCCTGCTTCCAACTCGGCGCACTGGGCCTGGCTGCGGCCGTCGTTCCACAGCATGCAGGGCCGCAGCACCTGGCCGGCGGCATCCAGCAGCGTGGCGCCGTGCATCTGGCCCGACAGGCCGATGCCCCGGGTGGCGGCCAGCGCCTGCGGCGCGCACGCCTTCAGTTCGTCCAGGCCGTCGACCAGCGCGCGCCACCAAGCCTGCGGATCCTGCTCGCTCCAGCCGGGATGCGGGCGCTGCACGTTCAGCGGCCGGTGGGCGGCAGCGATCAGACTGTCGCCGTCGAGCAGTGCCACCTTCAGCCCCGAGGTGCCGAGGTCGATGCCCAGCACCGTCATGGCAGGTTGTCCTTGACGAAGATGTCGATGCGGATGCGCTCTTGCGCGTCGTGCACCGGCTCGCCATGCACTGCGGCCAGCGCGACGCGGCATGCGGAGCGCACCTCATGTCCGGCATCCTGGTTGATCACCGCGTCGGCGGTGCCGTCGAGCAAGGCGCGCCGGGCATGCGGGGTGAGTTCGTGGCACACCCACACCACTGGCGGCGCGCGCTCCGCCACGGCCTGCAAAGCGGCCTGGATGCCGCGGTTGCCGGCACCCACGCTGTACAGCGCTGCCAGGCCGGGCTGGCGGCGCAGCAACCCGGCCACCAGCGGCTCCGTGCGCGTGCTGCTGTCCTGGCCTTCCAGCGGATCGAGCAGCGTGAGCCGCGGAAACTCGGCCGCCAGTACCTGGCGAAAGCCAAGCAGGCGCTCGGCATGGTCGCGCAGCGCGTGGCTGCCCAGCACGGTGGCCACTGTGCCGCCGCGCGGACCGACAAAGCGGCCCAGCAGCGTGCCGGCGGTGCGTCCGGCGGCCACGTTGTCGATGCCCACGAAGCGCAGCCGCCGCGAGCCCGGTACGTCGGAAACCAAGGTGACCACCCGGGTGCCGGCGGCCACCAGATCGTCGATCGCTGCGCGCACCAGCGGATGGTCCAACCCCATCACCACCAGCGCATCGAAGCGGCCCTGCAGCCCGGCGAGGTGCTGCGCCAGCGCCGCGGGCGAGAACACGTCGGCCGTCTGCACCTGCACCCGTGCGCGCTGCTCGGCCAGCCAGGGCACCAGTGCGGCCACCTCGGCGGCCAGCATGTCGACGAAGCTGTTGGTGCCCGCCGGCAGCACCACGCCCAGCCGCACCACCCGCCCCCGCGCCAATCGCGCCGCTGCGGGGTCGGGCCGGTAGCCCAGCCGCTGCACCGCCTCGCTGACGCGCAGCGCGGTGTGGCTGCGCACGCCGGTGCGCCCGTTGAGAACCCGGTCGACCGTGGCCGGGCTGACGCCCGCCTCGCGGGCAACGTCGATCTGGCTGGGGCGGGGACTCATGGCAGATGCGCAATGGGCGAATCGACTTTAACCCAAGCGGACGGTGTTCGAGGTGCGCACATCAGACTGCAACGCGCGCTGGCTGTTGATTGTGTCGACCGATCGGTCGGCTTGGGAGGTGGACACCGCCGTCGGGACAGCGCTGTTGCCGATCAAGGAGGTCGGACGCCCATCGCGCGGCGCGCGGCGGGTTGGATTCCTCGACTGCCAACGCGTCCTTTGCCAGCAACCTGCAGCGTGCCGGCAGCATCGGCAGCATCGACTTCCCCGGTGTCGACCACGACATGCTGCCCGGCATCATCACCCGGCGGCTGTGGCCGATGGGCGGTGGCACGGTGTTCATCCCCGGCCACGGCCCCGAAAGCCGCTTCAGTGCCGCGCGGCACCTGCCAGGCCGGGAACGCAGGCTGGTAATAAGTCACAG
>JBBRVT010000036.1:0-16508 GCA_038246615.1 Burkholderiales bacterium | reverse complement strand
GCTGGACAGCGACGGCGACGTGCTGCAAATGGTGCAGCTGCGGGATTCAGCCGGCAAGCTCTGGCGCGCTTCCTACCTGCTGACGCGCCAGCCCGACGGTGCCTGGCGCATCGCCGGCTGCGTGGTGGCGCCGGATGCCGCCGGCCGGTCCACCTGACCTCAACTGACCAGCAATCCGGCGCGGGCGCGGCCGGATTGACCCGGCTGACCGTTTGTCGCTGCAGGGACAAAACAGAATCGAACGATCGTGCTAAAAATCGATGTTCGGCGCCCCGCAGCGCGCCCCCCCACGGAGACCCGACCATGGACCTGCATTTCACTCCCGACGAACTGGCCTTCCGCGCCGAGGTGCGGCAATGGGTGGCCGAGAACCTGCCCAAGGACTTGAGCCACAAGGTATTCAACTCGCTGCGCCTCAGCCGTGACGACCAGCAGCGATGGGCCAGGATCCTGGGCAAGAAGGGCTGGCTGGGCTACGGCTGGCCCACGCAGTTCGGCGGCCCGGGCTGGACAGCCATCCAGAAGCACCTGTTCGAGGAAGAGTGCGCGCTGGCCGGCGCACCGCGCATCATCCCCTTCGGCCCGGTGATGGTGGCGCCGGTGATCCAGGCCTTCGGCAATGCCGAGCAGCAGCAGCGCTTTCTGCCCGGCATCGCCAGCGGCGAGGTGTGGTGGAGCCAGGGCTACAGCGAGCCGGGATCGGGCTCCGACCTGGCCAGCCTGAAGACCCGCGCCGAGCGGCAGGGCAACACCTACGTCGTCAACGGCCAGAAGACCTGGACCACGCTGGGCCAGTACGGCGAATGGATCTTCTGCCTGGTGCGCACCAGCACCGAAGGCAAGCCGCAGACCGGCATCAGCTTCCTGCTGATCGACATGCAGAGCCCCGGCATCACCGTGCGGCCGATCATCACGCTGGACGGCGAGCACGAGGTCAATGAAGTCTTCTTCGACAACGTGGTGGTGCCCGCCGACAACCTGATCGGCGAGGAGAACAAGGGCTGGACCTATGCCAAGCACCTGCTGAGCCACGAGCGCACCAACATCGCCGACGTGAACCGCGCCAAGCGCGAGCTCGAGCGCGTCAAGCGCATCGCCACTCAGGAAGGCGTGTACGACGACGCCCGCTTTCGCGACCAGGTGGCCCAGCTGGAAGTGGAGATCGTGGCGCTGGAGATGCTGGTGCTGCGTGTGCTGTCGGCCGAGTCTGGCGGCAAGAACAGCCTGGACATCGCCGGCCTGCTGAAGATCCGCGGCAGCGAGATCCAGCAGCGCTTCTCCGAGCTGATGATGCTGGCCGCCGGCCCCTACAGCGCGCCCTTCGAGCAAGAGGCCCTGGCCGCCGCCGGCTGGCAGGGTGAATTCGCCCACGCCGCCGTGGTGGCACCGCTGGCAGGCACCTACTTCAACATGCGCAAGACCACCATCTACGGTGGCTCCAATGAAGTGCAGCGCAACATCGTCGCGCAGACGCTGCTGGCCTGACTTCCACAAAGAGACAGGGGAATCACATGGACTTCGATTTCAGCGACGACCAGATCTCACTGCGCGACGCAGTGGCCAAGTGGGTGGAAAAGGGCTTCGACTTCAGCCGCCGCCATGCGATTGCCAAGGCCGGCGGACAGACGCGTGACGTCTACAACCAGCTGGCCGAACTGGGCCTGACCGGCCTGGCCGTGCCCGAGGCCCACGGTGGCCTGGGCTTCGGCGCGGTGGAGGCGATGGTGGTGATGGAAGAGCTGGGCCGCGGCCTGGTGAACGCGCCCTACGCCGCCGGTGCGCTGGTGGCGCCTGCGCTGCTGGCGGCGGCGCCCGCCGCGGTGCAGGCGGCCTGGCTGCCCAAGATCGCCAGTGCCGAGGCCCTGGTGGTGCTGGCCCACCAGGAGCGCAGCGCGCGCTACCGCCTGCACCATGTCACCACCACCGCCACGCCGGCCAGCGGCGGCGGCTGGGTGCTGACCGGCCAGAAGAGCGTGGTGCCGGCTGCCGACGAGGCCGACGCCTTCATCGTGCCGGCACGCATCGGCGGCGCGGCCGATGCCACCACCGGCATCGGGCTGTTCCTGGTCGAGGCCGGCACGGCCGGTGCCAGCGTGACCGCCTACCCCACGCAGGATGGTGCCCGCGCCGGTGAGCTGAAGCTGGCAGGCGCTGCCGCCACGCTGATCACCGAGGACGGCTTTGCGGTGCTGGAGCAGGCGGTGGACGTGGGCATTGCCGCAGCCTGCGCCGAAGGCGTGGGCGCGATGGACCGCATGGTCGCCATCACGGTCGACTACATGAACACCCGCAAGCAGTTCGGCGTGACGCTGGCCACCTTCCAGGCGCTGCGCCACCGCATCGCCGACGTGAAGATGCAGCTGGAGCTGGGCCGCTCGATGAGCTACTTCGCCAGCCTGAAGCTGGGTGAGCCGGCACCGCAGCGCCGCCGGGCGCTGAGCCAGGCCAAGGTGCAGCTTGGCCACAGCATGCGCTTCGTCGGCCAGCAGTGCACGCAGATCCACGGCGGCATCGGCGTGACCGACGAGTACATCAGCAGCCACTACTTCAAGCGCCTCACCATGCTGGAGATGGCCTGGGGCGACACCCTGCACCACCTGGGCGAGGTGTCCGTGCGCATGACCGAGACGGCAGGCGTCTTCGCCTGAGCGCCGGCAACGCCTGCTGAGGGGGGCGGCTGCGGCCGCCCTTCTTCCTGGTCGCCCCTGCAGACCCACGCCACGCCCCGGCGCGCGGCTACAGTGCGGGCTGACGCAAGACCTGACGGCACCGAGGCGCGGCCTGGCGGCCGGCGGGTGCGCTCCACCAGGACACCTCCACATGACACTCCTGCATTGCCTTGCGCGGCCTGCACGCCGCGCTGCCGCCACCCTGGCCTGCGCACTGGCCGGCGCCGCCAGCCCGGTGCTGGCCTGGGAGCCCAGCGCCCCGGTCGAGCTGGTGGTGCCGGCCGGCACCGGCGGCGGGGCCGACCAGATGGCCCGCTTCATCGCCCAGCTGGCAGCGTCCAGGCAGTTGCTGCGCCAGCCGATCAACGTGGTCAACAAGGCCGGCAATTCGGGCATGGACGGCTTGATGGACATCAAGGCCAGCAAGGGCAACCCGCACAAGCTGGTGATCACGCTGTCCAGCCTGTTCACCGCGCCGCTGGCCACCGGGGTCGACTTCAACTGGCGCGACATCACGCCGGTGCAGATGCTGGCGCTCGACCAGTTCGTGCTGTGGGTCAACGCCACCTCGCCGCACCAGACGACCAAGGACCTGCTGGATGCGCTGCGCAGCGCGGCGCCCGGCAGCTTCAAGCTCGGCGGCACCGGCAGCAAGCAGGAAGACCAGCTGATCGGCGTGCTGCTGGAGACTGCTGCGGCCACCCGCATCACCTACGTGCCGCTGAAGGGCGGTGGCGACGTGGCGCGGGCGCTGGCCGAGGGCGAGGTGGACATCACCGTCAACAACCCGATCGAGGCCGAGGCGCTGTGGCGCCAGGGCAAGCTGCGGCCACTGTGCGTGTTCGACGGCAGGCGGCTGGACTACCCGGCCAAGCTGGCCGGCGGCCAGGGCTGGGCCGACCTGCCGACCTGCATGTCGGTGGGCATCCCGGCCCAGTACCAGATGCTGCGCGGCATCTTCACCACGCCGGGTGCCACGCCCGAGCAGGTGGCGTTCTACGTGCAACTGCTCGACAAGCTGCGCGCCACGGCCGAGTGGAAGGACTTCATGGCCCGCGGCGCCTTCAAGCAGCAGAGCCTCAGCGGCGACGCGCTGGCCGACTGGCTGGACAAGACCAACCGCTTCCACAACGTGCTGATGCGCGAGGCCAGGCTGAAGGCCGTGCCGGGGAGTGCGGCGACAGCGGCGCCGCCGGCGCCGGCGGTGGCGCCGGCCGCCGCGAAGAAGTAGCCCGCAGCCCGATGTTCCCTGGCGCGATCACCGACATCGCCGGCCTCTCGGTCGGCCACTTCACCGACCCCCGCCGGCCCACCGGCTGCACCGTGCTGCTGTGCCCGCAGGGCGTGGTGGCCGGGGTGGACGTGCGTGGCGCGGCGCCCGGCACGCGTGAAACCGACCTGCTGCACCCGCTGGCCACGCTGGAAGCCGTGCACGCCATCCTGCTGACCGGCGGCAGCGCCTTCGGGCTGGACGCGGCCACCGGCGTGGTGCGCTGGCTGGAAGAACACGGCCATGGCGTGCAGGTCGGGCCGGCCCGGGTGCCCATCGTGCCCGCCGCCGTGCTGTTCGACCTGTGGGTGGGCGATGCCCGCATCCGCCCCGACGCCGCCGCCGGCCATGCCGCCTGCACGGCCGCCAGCACTGCCCACCCGGCCCAGGGCAGCGTGGGCGCGGGCGCCGGGGCCAGCGTCGGCAAGCTGTTCGGCATCGGCCGGGCGATGAAGGGCGGCATCGGCGGCGCCTCACTGAAAGTGGGCGCGATCACCGTGGCTGCGCTGGTGGCGGTGAATGCCATCGGCGACGTGGTCGACCCGGACAGCGGCCGGGTGATCGCCGGCGCGCGCGCCGATGACGGCCGCACCCCGCTCGACACCCTGGCCGCGCTGATCGACGGGCAGTTGCCGGCACACCTGATGGACGGCATGGCCACCACCATCGGCATCGTCGCCACGGATGCCCGGCTCAGCAAGGCGCAGGCCAACAAGCTGGCCAGCATGGCGCACGACGGCCTGTCGCGCAGCATCAACCCGGTGCACACCGCCGGCGACGGCGACGCGCTGTTCGCACTGGCCACCGGCGGCAGCGGCAAGCCCGGCCACATGACGGTGCTGGGCGCGCTGGCGGCTGAAGTCACGGCGCGCGCGGTGCTCAATGCGGTGCGCGCCGCGCACGGCCTGAACGACCCGGCGCTGCCGCAACTGCCCAGCGCCCGCGACCTGGGCCTGGCCTGAGCTTCACCGCCGGCACCACCACCGCCACCACCACGACAACACCCCGAGACACGCCCCATGCCCTTCACGATGCTGCGCCGCCGCACCCTGCTGCCCCTGCTGGCCGCCGCCCTGCTGGCCGCCTGCGCCACCCCACCCGGTGGCACGACCGCGGCCGACCAGCCGCCCATCGTCTTCGTGCACGGCAACGGCGACACCGCCGCGCTGTGGACCAGCACGCTGTGGCGCTGGGAGAGCAACGGCTGGCCGCGCGCCCGCCTGCATGCGGTCGATTTCCCCAACCCCTCGGCGCGCGACGACAACGGCGTGGAACAGGCCGGCCGCAGCTCGGCCGACGACCAGATGCGCCACCTGGCCGCCGAGATCGACAAGGTGCTGGCCGCCACCGGTTCGGTGAAGGTGGTGCTGATGGGCAACAGCCGCGGCGGCAACGCCATCCGGCACTACATCGCGAACTGGAAGGACGGCCAGGGTGGCGGCGCGGCCAAGGTGTCGCACGCCATCCTGGGCGGCACCCCCAACCACGGTGTCTGGTCGATCCCCGGCTTCCGGCCGAACAACGAGTTCAACGGCGCCGGCGCCTTCCTCCGCGGGCTGAACGCGCCCAAGGGCCCGAACGGCGACGAAGTGACGCCCGGCGTGCAGTGGATGACCCTGCGGTCGGACAACAACGACAAGTTCGCCCAGCCCGACGGCGTGTGGATCGGCGCCAGGGGCACGCCCACCAACGTGACCTTCGACGGCCCGGCGCTGAAGGGCGCCACCAATGTGGTGCTGCCCGGGCGCGACCACCGCGAGGTGAGCTACCACCCCGAGGCCTTTGCAGCGGCCTTCCGCTTCGTCACCGGGCGCGCGCCGGCCACCAGCACGGCGCTGCACATCACGCCCGAGGCCCAGGTCACGCTGGGCGGCAAGGTCAGCGGCTTCAGCGCGGGCAGCCCCACCAACCTGCCGCTGCCCGGCGCGAAGCTCAGCGTGTACGCGGTGGACGCCGCCACCGGCGTGCGCCGCGGCGCCGCGCTGGTCGACCAGACCGTCGGCGCCGACGGCCGCTGGGGCCCGCTGCGCACCGACAGCCGCACGGCGCTGGAATTCGTGCTGGACGCGCCCGGCGCCGCCATCAGCCACACCTACCGCGCGCCGTTCCTGCGCTCGTCCGACATCGTGCACCTGCGCACCGAGCGCGCGATTGCCGATGCCGACAAGGACGCCGCCGCCATCGTCAGCTTCACCCGCCCGCGCGCCTACTTCGGCCTGCCGCGCGACATGGTGCTGCTGGCTGGCGAGCCGGCGCCCGGCATCCCGCCGGGCGTGGCCGGCGTGGCCAGCAGCAAGCGCAAGCTGGCCGCAGCCGGCCAGGCGGTGGCGGGCGAGTTCCGCTCGGGCGTGGTCATCGAGCGTATCGTCGGCCGCGCCTGGCCGGCGGCCGAGCGCCGGGTGACGGTGCTCGAACTGCACGAGTGAGTCAGCCGGGCCAACCCGCCATGCGCCTGGACGACCTGCTCTTCAGCCAGGGTTTCGGCACGCGCCGGGTCTGCGCCGGCCTGGCGGCTGCGGGCCAGGTGCGGGTGGCGGGCGAGGTCGTCACCGACCCCGCCGCCGACCTGCAGCCCGAGGGCCTGCAGTTCGGCGTGGCCGGCCAGGCCTGGACCTGGTACGCCACCGCCCTGGTGCTGCTGCACAAGCCCGCAGGTTATGAATGCAGCCAGAAGCCCAAGCACCACCCCAGCGTGATGCTGCTGCTGCCGGCGCCGCTGCGCCAGCGCGGCGTGCAGCCGGTGGGCCGGCTCGACCAGGACACCACCGGCCTGTTGCTGCTGACGGACGACGGCGGGCTGATCCACCGCCTCACGTCCCCCAAGCACCACGTGCCCAAGGTCTACGAGGTGCAGACCGCCCGGCCGGTTGACGACAGCCAGGTGCAGCGCCTGCTGGCCGGTGTGGTGCTGGACGACGACCCGCTGCCGGTGCGCGCCGAAGGCTGCGAAGCCACCGGGCCGCAGGCGCTGCGGCTGACCCTGGTGCAGGGCAAGTACCACCAGGTCAAGCGCATGGTGGCGGCGGTGGGCAACCACTGCGACGGCCTGCACCGCAGCCGCTTTGGTGCGCTCGCGCTGGACGACGGCCCGGCGCCGGGCAAGTGGCGCTTCGTGACGGATGCCGAGCGCGCTGCGCTGGTGGCCAAGCCGAAGCCGGCCTGAGTGCCTCAGGCGCTGCGGGCGCGGGCCATCGTGACGAACTGCAGCACCTCGTCGGCCACCAGTTCGCAAGCCTGGACAGCCGCCGGGTCGGCCGCCTGGCCAGGGGCGCCGAAGGGCTTGGCCGATGCGTTGAGGGTGGCGCCGAAGGGCGTGGGCCAGCCGCGCAGCGAATGCACCACCGCCCGCAGCGCGGCCAGCGTGCTGCCCATGGCCTGGGCGCCGTCGGCGCAGACGATGCAGCCCACCGCGCGGCCCGACAGGTAGACCCGCACGTCTTCGCGCAGGTCTTCGGTGAAGTCGAGCGCGTTCTTCACCAGGCCCGAGATGCCGCCGTGGTAGGCCGGCGTGGCGATCACCAGCCCGTCGGCACGGCGCAGCGCATCCACCAGCAGACGGGCGGCCTCGCTGCGCTCGCTGCGCGTGGGGTCGAAGATGTCCATCGGCATCTGCGCCCCACCCAGCAGCAGCGTGTCGCAGCCCAGCGCCTGCGCCCGCGCCAGCGCCACCTGCAGGGCGCGCTCGGAGGTGGAACCCGGGCGCGTGGTGCCGCCCAGGCCGACGATGAAGGGAACAGTGCGCATGGGGGCCTTGTCAGCAGCGGTGTGCGGGTGGGCAAAGCCCCACAGTCTAGCCGCCGCAGTGCCGGCCGATCTGCAGGCCGATCTGCAGGCCGATCTGCAGGCCGATCTGCAGGTCGATCTGCAGGCCGATCTGCAGACGCAGGCGGCGCCGCCGCCTCGCAGCATGGGGACCAGCCCGGGTGGACAGACCCCACTCCGCGCAGTACAACACCCGGCCGGCCTCACGCTGGGGCGTGGCCCCGCCGGCAACCACCCAAGGAGACAACAGCGATGACCCATCGGATGAAGTTCGGCGTGTTTCTGGCCCCGTTCCACAAGCCAGGTATCAACCCCACACTGGCTCTGGAACAGGACCTGGAACTGGTGCAGTGGCTGGACCGCTGCGGCTACGACGAAGCCTGGTGCGGCGAGCACCACTCGGCCGGCAGCGAGATATCGGCCAGCCCGGAGATCTTCATGGCGGTGGCCTCGCAGCGCACCAGGCACATCAGGCTGGGCTCGGGCGTCACCAGCGTCAGCTACCACAACCCGCTGTGGGTGGCAGAGCGCATCGTGCAGCTCGACCACCTCACCCGCGGCCGCGTGATGCTGGGCCTGGGGCCGGGCTCGCTGCCGTCGGACGGCATCATGATCGGCCTGTCCCAGACGCAGACCCGCCCGTTGCTCGAAGACGGCCTGGACATCATCATGCGGCTGCTCACCACCGACGAGCCGGTCACTTTCAAGAACGACCGCTGGGACCTGCGCGGCGCGCAACTGCACCTGCGGCCCTACAGCAACCCGCTGTTCGACGTGGCGATCCCGGCGGTAGCCTCGCCGACCGGGCCGAAACTGGCCGGCAAGTACGGCTGCGGCCTGCTGTCGATCGGCGCCACCACCGCCGCCGGCTTCGACGCGCTGGCCCTGCACTGGGACGTGATGGAAGCCCAGGCCGCCCACTACAAGACCAAGGTCGACCGCGACAAGTGGCGCCTGGTGGGCATGGTGCATTGCGCCGAAACCATGGACCAGGCCTACCGCGACGTGGAGTACGGCATGGAACAGTGGTTCGACTACTTCCAGGCCGTGGCCGCCTTCCCGCAGATGGCGGTGCCGGGCAGCAACGTGAAGGAGATGATCGCCTTCGTCAATGAGTCCGGCTTCGGCGCCATCGGCACGCCCGACATGGTGAATGCGCAGATCAGCCGGCTGTGGAAGCAGAGCAACGGCGGCTTCGGTGCCTACCTGATGCTGGCGCACAACTGGGCCAACTTCGACGCCACGCGCAAGAGCTACGACCTGATCGCACGCCATGTCTTCCCGCAGTGGCAGGGGCAGATGAGCACGCTCGCATCGGCCGACCGCGCCCGCGCTGCCCGGCCCGAGCTGGCTGCCGTCCACAGCCAGGCAGTGGAGGCGGCCACCCAGCGCTATGCGGCCGAGACGGCGGCACGCGCCCACTGATCGGTGACTCCCGCCCCGGCCGTGACAGGCCGGGGCCCGCAGCATCGTGATAATCGGGCGATGCGGGTATTCAGAGGCCTGGAGGGAGTGGCTGCCATGCACGGCAGCAGCGCAGCGGCGGCCGGCTGTGCAGTGACCATCGGCAACTTCGACGGCGTGCACCGTGGCCACCAGGCGATGCTGGCGTTGCTGCAGAGCGAGGCGCGACACCGCGGCGTGCCGGCCTGCGTGCTGACCTTCGAGCCCCACCCGCGCGACTACTTCGCCTGTCTGGCCGGCCAGCCCGGCCTGGCCCCCACCCGCATCGCCAACCTGCGCGACAAACTGGGCGAGTTGCAGCGTTGCGGCATGCAGCAGGCGGTGGTGCTGCGCTTCGACGCCCGCCTGGCTGCGCTCAGCCCGCAGGCCTTCATCGACCAGGTGCTGCTGCGCAGCCTGCGCACCCGTTACGTGCTGGTGGGGGACGACTTCCGCTTCGGCGCGCACCGCGCCGGCGACTACGCCATGCTCGACGCCGCCGGCGATGCCCATGGCTTCGACGTCGCGCGCATGCTCAGCTACGAGGTGCACGGCCTGCGGGTGTCGAGCTCGGCGGTGCGCCAGGCCCTGGCCGCCGGCGACATGCAGCGCACGGCAGCGCTGCTGGGCCGGCCCTACGCCATCAGCGGCCATGTGGTGCATGGCCGCAAGCTCGGACGCACGCTGGGCTTTCGCACCCTGAACCTGCGCTTCGGCCATGCCAGGCCGGCGGCGATGGGCATCTTCGTGGTCGATGTGCTGGGCCTGGCCGGGCAGCCGCTGCGCGGTGTCGCCAGCCTGGGCGTGCGGCCCACGGTGGAAGACGCCGGCCGCGTGCTGCTGGAAGTGCATTGTCTGGACTGGCCCGCACCGCTGGCGACCGAAGGCGCTTACGGCCGGCTGGTCAGCGTGCGCCTGCTGCACAAGCTGCACGATGAACGCAAGTACGACTCGCTCGACACGCTGCAGGCCGGCATCGCCCAGGACACCGCCGACGCCCAGGCCTGGTTCGCCGCCCGGCGCTGACCACCGCCCGCCCACCAAAGGCCGCCCATGCCCGCCGACGCCCACATCACCGACCTGGACGCACTCGCCCTGTCGCGCGCCATCCATGCGCGCACCCTGTCCTGCCGGGAGGTGATGGCCGCCTACCTGGCGCGCATCCACCGACTCAACCCGGTGCTCAATGCGATCGTCAACCTGGCGCCCGATGCGGCGCTGCTGGCCCAGGCCGATGCCTGCGATGCCGAACTGGCCCGGGGCCGGTCGCGCGGCTGGATGCACGGCCTGCCGCAGGCCATCAAGGACACCGGGCATGCGGCCGGCTTTCCCAGCACCAACGGCTGCACGCTGCGCAAGGATGCGGTGGCCACGCAGGACAGCCTGATGACCGCGCGCATGAAGGCCGCTGGCTGCATCGTCGTCGGCAAGACCAACATGCCCGAGCTCGGCCTGGGCTCGCACACCTTCAACGACCTGTTCGGCGCCACGCCCAATGCCTGGGATGCGCAGGTCAGCGCCGGTGGCAGCAGCGGCGGCGCAGCGGTGGCGCTGGCGCAGCGCCTGCTGCCGGTGGCCGACGGGTCCGACTTCATGGGCTCGCTGCGCAACCCGGCCGCCTGGGCCCACATCCTCGGCATGCGGCCCAGCCAGGGCCGGGTGCCGCTCTGGCCGGCAGCCGATACCTGGGTGGCCCAGCTGGGCACCGAAGGCCCGATGGCCCGCACGGTGGCCGACCTGGCGGCCCTGCTGTCCACCCAGGCCGGCGCCGACCCGCAGGTGCCGTTGTCCATCGCCGAAGGCCCTCAAATGTTCACCGTGCCGCAGGGCGAGGCGGCGCTGGCCGGCCTGCGCGGCCTGCGCGTGGGCTGGCTGGGCGACCTGCAAGGCCATCTTGCGATGGAAGACGGACTGCTGCCGGTATGCGAACAGGCACTGGCCCGCATGGCCGCGCAAGGCGCCCAGGTGGAGCCGACGGCGCTGGGTTTTTCGGCCGACGCGCTGTGGCAGGCCTGGCTGGTGTGGCGGCGCGCCCTGGTGGGGCCGAAGGTGGCGGCGCTGCTGGCGCAGCCCGGGGCCCGCGCACACATCAAGACCGAGGCGCTGTGGGAGCACCGCCAATCGACCACGCTGGGTTTCCTGGAATTCATGGCGGCCAGCGAGGTGCGCACCGCCTTCCACCAGCACCTGCTGGGGCTGTTCCAGCGCTTCGACGTGCTGGCCCTGCCCGCCACGCAGGTGTGGCCCTTCCCGATGGGCCAGCGCTGGCCGCGCAGCATCGCCGGCCGCACGATGGACACCTACCACCGCTGGATGGAGGTGACGCTGTATGCCACCTTCGCCGGGCTGCCGGCTGTCAGCGTGCCGGCGGGCTTCCATGCCAACGGCCGCTGGCCGGCCGGGCTGCAGCTGATCGGCCGGCCGCAGGGCGACGCCGCGCTGCTGCGTGTGGCCGCCGGCTGCGAGGCCGCCGACGGCGGCTGGACGGCGCGGCGCCCGCCGGCGCCCCACTGAAAGTCTGAGAGCCTGAGAGCCTGAGGCGCCGTGGCCGACCGGAACAACCCTTCTGTCCCCACGCCAGCAACCGGCGCGCCGCCGCCGCACTGGCTGGTGCCGGCGCTGCTGACTGCGCTGGCCTATCTGCTGGTCGGCCAGCTGGCGCTGCTGCTGGCCGTGCCACCCAGCTTTGCCGCGCCGATCTACCCCAGCGCCGGCGTCGCGCTGGCTGCGGTGCTGGTGCACGGCCGCGCTGCGCTGCTGGGCGTGGCGGTCGGCGCCTTCCTGGTCAACCTGCCGCTGGGCGATGCGCGGGCGCTGTCCAGCCTGTCGGTGCTGGGCCTGCCGCTGGTCATCGGCCTGGGCGCGATGCTGCAGGCCGCCGCTGGCGCCGCGCTGATCCGCCGGCGCCTGCCCGGCCCGCTGCGGCTGGCCGAACCCCGCGAGGTGGCACTGTTCTGCCTGCTGGGCGCGGTGCTGGCCTGTCTGGTGAACGCCAGCCTGTCGGTCCCTGCGCTGGTGGCCGCAGGCACGGTGCCGCTGTCGGCCCTGCCGCTCAACTGGTGGACCTGGTGGGTCGGCGACACCATGGGCGTGCTGATCGGCGCGCCGGTCGCCTTGGCGCTGATCGGCCGGCCCCGGGCCGACTGGGTCGGCCGGCGCATCACCGTGGCGCTGCCGCTGCTGGCCAGCACCGCCCTGCTGGCAGTGGCCACGGTGCTGGTGGCGCGCTGGGATCAGCAGCGAGTCCGCAGCGTGTTCGATCGCGACGCGGCGGCCGCAGCGGCGGCCATCGAGGCCCAGCTGCGCCACGCCAGCCTGGCGCTGGAGGCTGTGCGCGGGTTGATGGTCGGCTCGGACGACCTGACCCCGATCGAGCTGCGCCGCGCCACCGAGCCCTGGCTGGCCTTGCCGGTCCGGCTGCAGGCAGTGGGCGTCAGCCAGCGGGTGCTGCGGCAGGACCTGCCGGCCTTCGAAGCCCGTACCAGCCGCGCACTGGGCATGCCCTACCGGGTGTTCGACCGGCCGCTGGCCAATGGCATGCCGCCCAGTGCCGCCGACAGCGACGTGGTGGCCATCCGCATGATCGAGCCGCAGGACGGCAACACCGCAGCGCTGGGCGTGAACGCGCTGTCGATCCCGGCTGCGCGCGAGGCCATCCTGCGCGCAGCCAGCAGCGATGCGCCGGCGGCCACCGCCGGCTTCGTGCTGACGCAGGAGCCCGGCCAGCAGACCGGTGTCGTGATCTACCGCGCGCTGTACGACCAGAACCTGCCCGCCGCAGCGACGCCGGCCGAACGCCGCGCGGCGCTGCAGGGCGTGGTGTTCGTCACCATGCGCATGCAGCGTTCGGTCGAGGCCGGCATGCAGCAGGCGCCGCCCTACCTGCACTGGTGCCTGCTCGACAGCAACCCGGCGGCCAGCCGGCTGCACCTGGCCGGGCCCACCGACTGCGAGCGCGCGGCGCCACAGCTGCTGCAGTACGAAACCCCGATCGCGCTGGGCGGCCAGCGCTGGCTGCTGCGCATCGGCGCCCAGGACAACGCGGTGCCCGATGCCGGCCATGGCAATGCCTGGCTGTTCTCGACCGTTGGCCTGCTGGCGACGACGATGCTGGCCGCACTGCTGCTGACGGTGACCGGCCGCACCCGGCGCATCGAGGACGCGGTGGACGAACGCACCGCTGACCTGCTGCGCGAGGCCGCCGAGCGGCGCCATGCCGAAGCGGCGCTGCGCGCCAGCGAGGAGCGCTTTCGCAACATCTTCGACCATGCGCCGATCGGCATCGTCTATGCCGACCTGCACGGCCGCCTGCGCGACGCCAACCCGCGGCTGCGCGAGATGATCGGCTATGGCGGCGAGGCGCTGTCCGAGCGCAGCCTGGCCGAGCTGACGCACCCCGACGACCGCGCCGAGGACGCCGCCGGCCTGGCGCGGCTGCTGTCGGGCGAGCTGCAGGAGTTCGAGCGCAATTCACGCCTGATGCACCGTGACGGGCAGACGCTGTCGGTGCGCATGAACTGGAGCGTGCTGCGCGGCGCCGACGGCCAACCGCAGCGCCTGGTGGCGGTGGTGGAAGACATCACCGAGCAACTGCGCCGCCAGGACGCCGAACGTGGCCGCCAGGCGGCGGAATCGGCCAACCTGGCGAAGAACGAGTTTCTGTCGCGCATGAGCCATGAGCTGCGCACGCCACTGAACGCCATGCTCGGCTTTGCGCAGCTGCTCGACCTGGACACGCGGCCGGCGCTGGCGCCGCACCAGCGCGGCTGGGCCGCGCAGATCCTGCAGGCGGGCTGGCACCTGCTGGAGATGATCAACGACACGCTTGACCTGTCGCGCATCGACGCCGGCATGCTGCGCATGGCGCTGGCGCCAGTGCCGCTGCAGGCGCTGGTGCAGCAATGCGTGGGCATGATGGGGCCGGCTGCGGCGCGGCGCGGCATCGACATGCAGGTGCGGCTGGACGACGTCCGCCTGCGGGTGATGGCCGACGAGACGCGGCTCAAGCAGGTGCTGACCAACCTGCTGTCGAACGCGGTGAAGTACAACCTGCCAGGTGGCCGGGTGGTGGTGCACAGCCAGCGCCTGGGCGCCGGTACCGTGGCCCTGCGGGTGCTCGACACCGGCCTGGGCCTGAGCGAGGCGCAGATGGGCAACCTGTTCCAGCCGTTCAACCGGCTGGGCCGCGAGCAGGGCAACATCGAAGGCACCGGCATCGGCCTGGTCATCAGCCGCCGTCTGGCCGAGCTGATGGGTGGCACGCTGCATGCCGAGCACACCGAGGGCCAGGGCGCCACCTTCGTGCTGACGCTGCCAGTGGCACCGGCCGGCGACGGGCCGGACGACGCGGCCGCAGCGCCCGACCTGCTGGCCGCGCCTTACCGCCGGCGCCGGGTGCATTACATCGAGGACAACGAAACCAATGTGGAGGTGATGCGCGGCATCCTGGCGCAGCGGCCGCAGATCTCGCTGCAGGTCTCCACCTTGGGGCTGGACGGGCTGACGGCCATCCGCAGCCGCCGGCCCGACCTGATCCTGCTGGACCTGAACCTGCCCGACGTAGACGGGCTGGAGCTGCTGCGCGAACTGCAGCGCGACCCCGACTGCGCCACCATCCCGGTGGTGGTGGTGTCGGCCGACGCGACAGCAGCGCGCATCGAGGAAGCGCTGGCCGCCGGCGCCCGCCGCTACATGACCAAGCCGCTGAACCTGGGCAGCTTCCTGGGCATGCTCGACGAACTGCTCGAAGGCGTCGACAGCCGGTACGGCTGAGAGTCTGCGGCCGGACGTGGCAGCCGAGCGAGGCGAGGCCGTGGGCGCTGCGTCAGGACTGCGCCTTGGCTGGCGCGCCGTCCTTGGCCGGCTTCTTCGGGGCGGCCTCGGGCGCCGGTCGGGCCGGCTTGCCGGTGGTGACGGCCATCGGCGTGAAGGCGGCACCGGCCACGGTCAGGCCGTTCTGCGACAGCCGCACGGCGTTGCCCGGGCCCATGCCCGAGACCCGCTCGACCAGGTCGGGCCAGCTCTTGAAGCTGCCCTGCTGGCGCGCAGCGAGGATCTTGCCCGACAGCGCCGGGCCGATGCCCTTGACGGCTTCGAGCTCGGCCGCGCTGGCCTGGTTGACGTCTGCGGCAGCGGCGCCCTGGCTGGTCAGCAGGGCCAGCGTGGTGAACAGGACGGTGATCAGGGAACGGATCATGGTGAACTCCTTGGGTGGGTGGGTGGCTTGGTCGGCTTGTCAGCCCGTGGCGTGCAGCCTGTCGGGCTGGTGCCTATTCTGGGAATTCGAGCCCGAATCAGCACTCCCTCCGGGGTGGGTGCCGAGGTGGGCCCACCAAGGGTGGCCCCGCTTCGGAGGACGGCAGCGCGGCCTGCGGCCGCCCCCCGGGCGGTGGATGTCGCAGCGCTGTCCGCCGCACCCAGCCAGGCCTTAGCACTCGCCAGGCGGGAGTGCTAATATTCATGGAACCAAGGCCCTCCGGGCCCAGTCAGAGGTCGATATGAACCTTTCTTCCGCTTCCACCGCACTCTCTGTCCGCGACCCGTGGGCCCTGGTTCCGTCGCTGGGCAACCTGGACGCCTACATCTCGGCCGCGAACCGGCTGCCGATGCTGACGCAGGAGGAAGAATCGCGCTTTGCGCGCCGCCTGCGCGACGAAGCCGACGTCGAGTCCGCCGGCCGACTGGTGCTGTCGCACCTGCGCCTGGTGGTGTCGGTGGCGCGCCAGTACCTGGGCTACGGCCTGCCGCACGGCGACCTGATCCAGGAAGGCAATGTCGGCCTGATGAAGGCCGTCAAGCGCTTCGACCCTGACCAGGGCGTGCGCCTGGTCAGCTATGCGCTGCACTGGATCAAGGCCGAGATCCACGAGTACATCCTGAAGAACTGGCGCATGGTCAAGCTGGCCACCACCAAGGCCCAGCGCAAGCTGTTTTTCAACCTGCGTTCAATGAAGCAGGGCATGAAGAGCGGCGCCAGCGACGCCAATGCGCACCGCAACAACCTGTCGGCGGCCGAGATCGACCGCGTGGCACGCACGCTGAACGTGAAGCCGGCCGAGGTGATCGAGATGGAAACCCGCCTGTCGGGCGGCGACGTGGCGCTGGATCCGCAAGCCGACGACGGCGAGGAAGCCTATGCGCCCATCGCCTATCTGGCAGACGACCGCAGCGAGCCCACCCGGGTGCTGGAAGCCCGCCGCCGTGACGCGCTCGCCAGCGACGGCCTGGTGCGCGCGCTGGCAGTGCTGGACGACCGCAGCCGCCGCATCGTCGAGGAGCGCTGGCTGAAGGTGAACGACGACAGCTCGGGCGGCATGACACTGCACGACCTGGCCGCCGAGTACGGCGTCAGTGCCGAACGCATC
>JBBRVT010000035.1:0-16523 GCA_038246615.1 Burkholderiales bacterium | reverse complement strand
TCCATCTTCAGCATCACCCAGCGCGGGATCTCGATGCCGTCGCGCTGCGCGAACTGCACGATGCGGGCGAAGTTGTGGATCGGCATGATGCCCGGCACGATCGGCACGCCGGCACCCAGCTTGCGTGCCGCGTCCACGAAGTGGAAGTACGCATCGGGGTTGAAGAAGAACTGGGTGATCGCCGCATCGGCGCCGGCTTTCACCTTGTCGGCAAAGTGCTGCAGGTCTTTGGCGGCATAGCGCTGTTCGGGGTGGTACTCCGGGTAGGCCGCCACCTCGATGTGCCAGTCACGCCCCTGCGTCTCGCGGATGAAACCCACCAGCTCGCTGGCATAGCGGAACTCGCCGGCCACTGCGGTGCCGCTGGGCAGGTCGCCGCGCAGCGCCACGATGCGGCGGATGCCCTGCGCCCGGTAGGTGGCCAGGATCTCGGCGATGCCTTCACGCGTGCTGCCCACGCAGCTCAGGTGCGGTGCCGCCTCGTGGCCCATCTCGGCGATGGCCTTCACCGTGGCCAGGGTCTTGTCGCGGGTGGCGCCGCCGGCGCCGTAGGTCACGCTGAAGAAATCGGGTTGCAGGACGCCGAGGTCCTGCACCACGGTCTTGAGCTTCTCGCTGCCCACTGGTGTGTTGGGCGGGAAGAACTCGATGCTGATCGGAAACTGGGCCATCTCAACTCCAGTGGTTCATGCGCCAGCCAGCGCAAAAAAGTGCAGCGCCACCAGGGCGCTGCAGATCAAGCAAACGCCGCAGAGCCCGCGCAGCCGGGCCGCAGGCGCTGCGGGAGGATCAGTACCGGTAAGTGTCGAGCTTGAACGGGCCCTGCTTGGGCACGCCGATGTAGGCGGCCTGCTCGTCGCTCAGTTCGCTGAGCTGGGCGTTCAGCGTCACCAGCTGCAGGCGGGCCACCTTCTCGTCCAGGTGCTTGGGCAGCACATAGACCTTGCCGATGTCGTAGGCGTCCTTGTGGGCGAACAGCTCGATCTGGGCGATGGTCTGGTTGGCGAAGGACGAGCTCATCACATAGCTGGGGTGGCCGGTGCCGCAGCCCAGGTTCACCAGCCGGCCCTTGGCCAGCATGATGATGCGCTTGGCCGGCTTGCCGTCCACGCCCGGGAACACCACATGGTCCACCTGCGGCTTGATCTCTTCCCACTGCAGGTCTTCGATCGACACCACGTCGATCTCGTTGTCGAAGTGGCCGATGTTGCAGACGATGGCGTTGTGCTTCATCGCCTCCATGTGGGCGCGGGTGATCACGCTCTTGTTGCCGGTGGCGGTCACGAAGATGTCGGCCTTGTCGGCGGCGTACTCCATGGTTACCACGCGGTAGCCTTCCATGGCGGCCTGCAGCGCGTTGATCGGGTCGATCTCGGTCACCCACACCTGGGCGCTCAGCGCACGCAGGGCCTGGGCGCTGCCCTTGCCCACGTCGCCGTAGCCGGCCACCACGGCAACCTTGCCGGCGATCATCACGTCGGTGGCGCGCTTGACGGCGTCCACCAGGCTCTCGCGGCAGCCGTAGAGGTTGTCGAACTTGCTCTTGGTGACCGAGTCGTTCACGTTGATGGCACGGAACATCAGCGTGCCCTTGGCGGCCATCTCGTTGAGGCGGTGCACGCCGGTGGTGGTTTCCTCGGTCACGCCGATGATCTCGGCGCTCTTGCGGCTGTACCAGGTGCTGTCCACGGCCAGCTTGGCCTGGATGGCGGCGTACAGCTCGCGCTCTTCCTCGCTGCCGGGGTTGGCGATCAGCGACGCGTCCGTCTCGGCGCGCTTGCCCAGGTGCATCAACAGCGTGGCGTCGCCGCCGTCGTCCAGGATCATGTTCGGGCCTTCACCGGCCGCGCCCTTGGGGCCGAACTCGAAGATGCGGTGGGTGTAGTCCCAGTAGTCCTTCAGGGTCTCGCCCTTGTAGGCGAACACCGGCGTGCCACGCTCGACCAGCGCGGCGGCGGCGTGGTCTTGCGTGCTGTAGATGTTGCAGCTGGCCCAGCGCACTTCGGCGCCCAGGGCTTGCAGTGTCTCCACCAGCACGGCGGTCTGGATGGTCATGTGCAGGCTGCCGGTGACGCGGGCGCCCTTCAAAGGCTGGCTCACCGCGTATTCACTGCGGATGGCCATCAGCGCGGGCATTTCCACCTCGGCGATATTCAGTTCCTTGCGGCCCCAGGCAGCAAGGGAGATGTCGGCGATGGCGGACTGGTCGTGGTAGATCGGCTTCAAGACGGCGTTCATGGATATGGCTCCGGAAACAGGTTGCCCGAACAGCTTGCCGCGCGTGGTGGCGGTGAAAGGGGGAGAGGGAAAAACACGCACCCGCGGCAAGAACTGGGGGTGAGCGACGTTGCACTGGAAGTGGTTTCGAGCCTGGGGCCGGGGGGTGGCCTTGCAACGCTCCTCGAAACAGGAACGCATTCTAAGCACGCCCCGCCGGCTGCGTGCAGCACTGCGCCGTGACGCAACGCACGGACTGCGCACCCCCGGTTTGCGGGGGTGCGGTCACGACGCTCAGGCCATCAAGCGCTGTGCCATTGCGGTACCGATGGCTTCGGCGCCGCGCTGCAGCACGGCGCGCGCAGTGTCGGTCTGCGCCAGCAGCGCTGCATGGTTGTCGAACAACACTGCCTCGCTGCCGGCCGGCTCGACGGGCTCACGCAGCACGCGGGCACCGGCGTCGTCCAGCGCATCGGCCAGCCCCATCAGGAACTGCTGGTGCAGCTGCGTGCGCTCTGGGTCCGGTGCGGCGGTCGGCGCATCGGCCTTCTGCTGCTGGTCGATCTCGCTGACGACGCCGGTGACCAGCTTGCCCAGCGTGCTGCGCGCCAGTGGCGGTGCCATCGCGATCAGCGCGTCGCAGTGCTCGGCAAACGGTGGCTCCAGCACCGCCAGGCGCTGGAACGGCGCCACCCGCGCTGCCATCCCGGGCCGGCCCGGCAGAGCCAGGGCCAGGGCGTTGCACCAGCCCAGGCGCAGGGCCACGCGGCGTGGCTTGGGCGTCAAACGGCACATCAGGGTGGACATGCGTCGGTGCTGGCCGGTCGCAGGCCGCCTGTTCAACTGCCGCCACCGGCCAGCTGGTCGTCGCCCACGTCGGGCACCAGCGAGGGCCGGCCGACGATCAGCGGGTCGACCGCGCCGATCGTCGCCAGGTCCTTGCGCGCATAGGGCACGCGGTGCAGCAGGTAGCGCATGGCGTTCAGGCGTGCGCGTTTCTTGCAATCGCTCTTGATCACTGTCCACGGTGCGTCGCTGGTGTCGCAGTGCAGGAACATCGCTTCCTTGGCGCGGGTGTAGCCGTCCCACTTGTCCAGGCTGGCCAGGTCGACGGGGCTCAGCTTCCACTGCTTGAGCGGGTGCAGCTTGCGCTCCTTGAAGCGGCGGCGTTGCTCGGCGCGGCTGACCGAGAACCAGAACTTGAACACGTACACGCCGCTGCGCACCAGCTGGCGTTCGAACTCCGGCGTCTGGCGCAGGAACTCGTCGTACTCGGCGTCGCTGCAGAAGCCCATCACCCGCTCGACGCCGGCGCGGTTGTACCAGCTGCGGTCGAACAGCACGATCTCGCCGCGGGTGGGCAGGTGCTGGATGTAGCGCTGGAAGTACCACTGGCCACGCTCCACCTCGCTGGGCTTTTCCAGCGCCACCACGCGCGCGCCACGCGGGTTCAGGTGCTCCATCAGGCGCTTGATGGTGCCGCCCTTGCCGGCGGCGTCGCGCCCCTCGAACAGGATCACCACCCGCGCGCCGGTGTCCTTCACCCAGGCCTGCAGCTTCAGCAGCTCGACCTGCAGGCGGTACTTGTGCTGCTCGTAGCGGCTGCGCGACAGCAGGTTCTTGTACGGATACTTGCCCTCGCGCCAGCCGGGCGCCAGGGCGGTGTCGGCGTCTTTCTCGGTCGACGTGGCCGCCGGCTGGAACAGCAGCTTGCGCAGCGCCTTGCGGTCGTCGGGCGAGGCGCCGTCCATCAGCGCCTGCAACTCGGCCAGCACCGTGCCGGCGCCTGCGCCCTGGGCATGGCGGGCCAGCACGTCCGCCAGTGCCATGGCCTGCTCGGTGCGCGCGCTGGTGGTCGCACGCGACGCGGTGTCCGCCGCGATCGCCGCCGGTGCCAGCAGTGGCGCGGTGTCGCCCGCCGACACCGCACGCCGGCTGCTGCGTGCACGGGTCTTGCGCGCCGGCACTGCGGTACCGGCGTTTGCGGGGGTGGGGGCGTCTTTGGCCATGCCATGCTCCGGTGACAAAGGTGTGAGAGCGGTGCGGAAGGCGCATGTTCCCGTGCAACGGCCCGGGCATGTCTTGATCGGCGTCAACCGGGCGGCTGCGCCGGTCGCTGTGGGAGACTGCCGCGATGACGCTGGCCGGCGCCCCGCATGCCTTCCAGCTGCCACTGGCGGCGGCCGGCCGCCTGCGCCCGCTGGCCGCGCTGCCGCCTGCCCGGCTGGCCGGCCTGCACGGCGTGCTGACCGACATCGACGACACCCTGACCGCGCACGGCACGATCGCGCCCGCCGCGCTGGCCGCGCTGCATCGGCTGGCTGCGGCCGGCGTGCCGGTGGTGGCCATCACCGGCCGCCCGGCGGGCTGGAGTGGGCCGTTTGCCATGGCCTGGCCGGTGGCCGCCATCGTGGCCGAAAACGGCGCGGTGCTGCTGCGCGCGCAGGGCGGCCGGCTGCAGGTCGACTTCGCTGCCGATGCCGCCACCCGCGCCGCCCACCGGCCGCGCCTGCAGGCCTGTGCGCAGGCGGTGCTGGCTGCGGTGCCCGGCGCCACCCTGGCGCAGGACAGCCCCGGCCGGCTGACCGACATCGCCATCGACCACAGCGAGTTCGCCCACCTCGATGCAGGCCGCATCGACCAGGTGGTGGCGCTGATGCGCGCGCACGGCCTCAACGCCACCGTCAGCTCCATCCACATCAACGGCTGGATCGGCACGCACGACAAGCCCGGCGGCGCACGCTGGGCGGTGCAGCAGGTGCTGGGCCGGCCCTGGCTGCCGGCCGAGTGGGTCTACCTGGGCGACAGCCCCAACGACCAGGCGATGTTCCAGGCCCTGCCGCTCACCGTGGGCGTGGCCAACATCGCGCGCTTCCTGCCGCAGCTGCAGGCCTTTCCCGGCTACCTGACGCAGGCCGAACGCGGCGACGGCTTTGCCGAGCTGGCCAGCGCGCTGCTGGCCGCGCGCCGGGCAGCAGCACTGTCGGCATGACCGCCGCCATGGTGTTGCGCCAGGCCCTGGCGCTGGCGCTGGGCGCGGCGGTGTCGCTGGGGCTGGCGCGTTTCTCCTACGCGCTGCTGCTGGGCCCGATGCGCGCCGACCTCGGCTGGAGCTACTTCACCGCCGGTGCGATGAACACCGGCAACGCCGCCGGCTACCTGCTCGGCGCGCTGCTGATGCCGCGCTGCCTGGCCCGCTTCGGCCCGCGCGCCACCGCGTTGGCCGGCGGCCTGGCCACTGCTGCCCTGCTGGCGCTGCACGGCGCGGCCACATCGGACGCCGCGCTGATGGCGCTGCGCCTGGGCGCCGGTGCGGCCAGCGCGGCCACTTTCGTCGCCGGCGGCCTGCTGGCGGCGCGCCTGGGCAGCCAGGCCATCACCGCCACCCCGGCCACCCCGGGCACGCCGGGTACCGCGGCAGGCCGCCGGCCACCCGGCGCCGGCCTGGTGCTGGGGCTGTACTACGGCGGCACCGGGCTGGGCATCATCGTCTCGGCCTTCCTGGTGCCGGCCTTTCTGGACCAGGGCGCGGCGCATGGCTGGCAGCCGGCCTGGCAGGCGCTGGGCGTGGTGGCGCTGGCGATGACCGGGCTGATGGCGCTGGGCACCGCGCCCGACGCTGCAGTGGCGGCCACGGCCGGCGCGCCGGTGGCCGTGCCCTGGCGCCGGCTGGGCTGGGCGCTGGCGGGCTATTTCTGCTTTGGCCTGGGCTACATCGGCTACATGACCTTCATCATCACGCTGCTGCGCGAGCAGCGCCTGGGCGAGGGCGCGATCACCGCCTTCTACGTGCTGCTGGGGCTGGGCGTGGTGGCGTCGTCGTGGCTGTGGGCCGGGCTGCTGCAGCGCTGGCGCGGCGGCCAGCCGCTGGCGCTGCTGAATGCGCTGCTGGCGCTCGCCACGCTGGGGCCGGTGCTCAGCCCGCATGCGCTGGCGGTGTTCGGCTCGGGCGCGCTGTTCGGCGCGGTGTTCCTGTCGGTGGTGGCCAGCACCACCGCGCTGGTGCGCCACAACCTGCCGGCAGCGGCCTGGCCGCGCGGAATCACCGGTTTCACCATCGTGTTTGCGGTCGGCCAGATCGCCGGCCCCAGCCTGGTGGGCCGCATCGCCGACGGGCCCGGCGGCCTGGCCCGCGGCCTGGCCATCAGCGCCGTGCTGCTGGCGCTGGGCGCGGTGCTGGCCCTGTTCCAGCGGCCGCTGGCGCGCTGAAGTTCAGGTTCTCAGCCCAGGCCGAGGAAGTCGGCCAGGCGCTGCAGTTCGGCATCCAGCGCGGCGGCAAAACCGGCGTCGGCGGGCGGGTGCCCGGCCACGAAACCGATGTCGGGCACCAGCGCGCCGCCGGCCACCGCCAGGTTGCCCCAGCCGATGACCCGGTCGCGCCACAGCAGCGGCAGCGCGTAGTAGCCGCGGATGCGGTTCGGCGCCGGGGTGTAGGCCTCGAAGCGGTAGTCCCAGCCCCACAGCAGCGCAAAGCGGCGGCGGTCCCAGACGATGGGGTCGAACGGCGCCAGCAGGCGCACCTGGTCGGCCTGCGCCCGCGTGGCATGGCGGCGCGAGGCCGGGTGTTCGCCGGCCGGCCACAGCCAGGGCACGCCGTCGACCACCGCCAGCGGCAGGCGCTGCCGGGCACGCTGCACCGTGGCCTTGCACAGGTGGCGCGATTGCGGCGCGCCGTTGCCCATGCGGTGCACCAGCATGCTGAAGCTGGGCAGCGGCAACGGCGCGTAGGTGGCCAGCACCACGTCGGCCAGCGCGTCCATCGCCGCAACCGGGTCTGCTGGCTCGATGCCGGTTTGCCCCGTGGCGTTCCCCGTGGCGTCCCCCGCAGCGTTGCCCGCGGCGTTGCGCGCGGCGTACAGCCGCACGCCACCCTCGCGCCGGGCGATGCGCAGCAGGCCGCGGTAGTGCATCGCGTCCAGCAACTGGGTGCTGGCATTGCTGCTGCCGCCGAACCAGTTGCGCGCCTTGCCGTGCTGGAACTGCGCGTCCACCTCACGCGGGTGCACCACGCCGCGCTCGCGCACGAAGTCCAGCACGGCGTCGGCCTGGCGCTGGCGCGCCACCGGCCAGGCGCTGCCTGGCGTGCGCGGGTGCATCAGCGCCTGGGTGGCGCGCGGCAGGAAGCCGTAATTGACGAAGAAGTCCTCCTCGATCGCCAGCCGCGGGTAGCGCGCCTCCAGGTCGCCGGCGCGGTAGCCGGCCACCCGGTGGCGCAGCGTCAGGTCCTGTGCGCGGGCCGGTGCGCGGATCGGGTCGGCCTGCACGAAGCCCAGGCGGTGGATGGCCTGCGCCAGCGTGGTGGGCGCAAACAGCGTGCGCGCCACGGCGTGGTGGCGCAGGTGGGCGAGGGTGATGGCCGGCATGCATCCAGCGTAGCAGCGCCGCAGACAATGCCGGCCTGCCACCATCCCGCAACGCTGCAACCCCGGATCCACCATGACCACCCTCGGAACCCCGCTGTCTCCCCACGCCACCCGCGTGCTGCTGCTGGGCAGCGGCGAACTGGGCAAGGAGGTGCTGATCGCGCTGCAGCGCCTGGGCGTGGAGACCATCGCGGTGGACCGCTACGACAACGCGCCCGGCCAGCAGGTGGCGCACCATGCCCGCACCATCACGATGAGCGACCCGGTGGCGCTGCGTGCGCTGCTGGAGGCCGAGCGGCCCGATCTGGTGGTGCCCGAGATCGAGGCCATCGCCACCCCGGTGCTGGAGGCGATGGAGGCCGCCGGGCAGATCCGCTGCATTCCCACTGCCCGCGCTGCGCGGCTGACGATGGACCGCGAGGGCATCCGCCGCCTGGCCGCCGAGACCCTGGGCCTGCCGACCAGCCCGTATCAGTTCTGCGATTCGCTGGCCGGGTTGCAGGCAGCAATCGACGGCATGCACGTGCCCGGCATCGGCTACCCCTGCATCGTCAAGCCGGTGATGAGCAGCAGCGGCAAGGGCCAGAGCAAGATCGACGGCCCGGCCGATGTGCAGGCCGCCTGGGACCACGCGATGGCCGGTGGCCGTGTCGGCCCGGGCCGGGTGATCGTGGAAGGTTTCATCGCCTTCGACTACGAGATCACCCAGCTCACGGTGCGCGCGCTGGGTGCCGATGGCCAGGTCGAGACCCACTTCTGCGACCCGATCGGCCATCTGCAGGTGAACGGCGACTACGTGGAGAGCTGGCAGCCGCATCCGATGAGCGCCACTGCGCTGGCCGAGTCGCGACGCATCGCGAAAGCCGTCACCGACAATCTGGGCGGGCAGGGCCTGTTCGGCGTGGAGCTGTTCGTGCAGGGCGACATGGTGTGGTTCAGCGAGGTCAGCCCGCGCCCGCACGACACCGGCATGGTGACCATGGCCACCCAGTGGCAGAACGAGTTCGAGCTGCATGCCCGCGCCATCCTGGGCCTGCCGGTGGACACCAGGCTGAAGAGCCCGGGCGCCAGCGCCGTGATCTATGGCGGGGTGGATGCTGCAGGCATCGTCTTCGACGGCGTGGCCGATGCGCTGCGGGTGCCGAACAGCGACATCCGCCTGTTCGGCAAGCCCGAGAGCTTCGTCAAGCGCCGCATGGGCGTGGCCCTGGTACACGACGCCGATGTGCAGGTGGCGCGGGTGCAGGCCAAGCTGGCAGCGTCGAAAGTGAAGCCGCGACGGGCATGAGACAGGGCGGCTCGTGCCGCCCCCGCAGACTGTCCGTGCCGCGTGAACTGCGGCCATCATTGGGCGACACGGCTGGAACCGCGGCGCGATCGGCACGCCGCCGCCGGCCCGTGGTGGCAAAAATAGACATGACATTCGTTTCTCTGCGAAATCGAGACCTGAAAATTGATCGCCGATGCGTAAAATGACCTTTTTTCATTGAAAGTCGGGCCTATGGACGTTGTTCAGGTTCCGGTGAATCAGTTGAAGGCTGGCCTGTCGCGCTATCTGGCGCAGGCACGTGCCGGCCAGGTCATCGAGGTGACGACGCACAACAAGCCGATCGCGCGTCTCGTCGGCATCGTCGCGCCGCCAGCGGCCGGGCTGGCGCCGTTGTTGGCCAGCGGCGGCGCGCAGTGGGCGGGCGGCAAGCCAGCGCTGGCGCCGGCCGTCGCACTGCCGGGTGGCGGTCGGTCGGTGGGCGCGATGGTTTTGGAGGACCGCGATTGATCCTGTTCTGCGACACCTCGGCGCTTGTGAAGCTCTATGTGCAAGAAGCAGGAAGCGAACAGGTCGCCGAGCGCGCGCAGGCTTGCGAAATCGTTGCGGTGAGCCGGATCGCCTGGGTCGAGGCCGTCTCGGCCATGGCGCGCCGCGCGCGTGAGCAGCCCGGCGATGCAGCCGCGCTGATGCAGGCCCGCGCACAGCTTGCACGTGACTGGCCCAGCTACTTCAAGATCGAACTCACACCGGAATTGACCGAACTGGCGGCTGACTACGCCGACGCCTTTGCACTGCGCGCCTACGACAGCGTGCAACTGGCTTCCGCGTTGACCATGCACCGCGCGACGCCCGGTGAGGTGGCGTTCGCTTGCTTCGACGCACGGCTGACCAAGGCGGCGCAGGTGTTGGGCATGGTTGCGGCCTGAAAGTACAACGGGCGGCTCTCGCCGCCCGTTCACTTCATCGCAGGAGCCGCTTGGTCACATGCCGGCAGCGGCCTTCAGTGCCTCGACCTTGTCGCAACGCTCCCAGGTGAACTCCGGCTCTTCGCGGCCGAAGTGGCCGTAGGCGGCGGTCTTCTGGTAGATCGGGCGCAGCAGGTCGAGCATCTGGATGATGCCCTTGGGGCGCAGGTCGAAGATGTCGCCGCGGGCGATCAGCGCCGACAGCTTGTCGTCGTCCATCACGCCGGTGCCTTCGGTGTAGACGGTGATGTTCATCGGCCGGGCCACGCCGATGGCGTAGGCCACCTGCACCTGGCACTGGCGCGCCAGGCCGGCAGCCACCACGTTCTTGGCCACGTAGCGTGCGGCATAGGCGGCTGAACGGTCGACCTTGCTCGGGTCTTTGCCGCTGAACGCGCCACCACCGTGCGGGCAGGCGCCGCCGTAGGTGTCGACGATGATCTTGCGGCCGGTCAGGCCGCAGTCGCCCTGCGGGCCGCCGACGACGAAGCGGCCGGTCGGGTTGATCAGGTACTTGGTGTCCTTGGTCAGCCAGGCCGCCGGCAGCACCGGCTTGATGATCTCCTCGCGCACCGCCTCGTAGAAGGCGTCGGTCATGCGGTTGCCCAGGCTGTACTCGGGCGCATGCTGGCTGCTCAGCACCACGGTGTCCACACTGACCGGCTTGCCGTCCACGTAGCGCAGCGTCACCTGGCTCTTGGCGTCGGGGCGCAGGAAGGGCAGCTTGCCGTTCTTGCGCAACTCGGCCTGGCGTTCCACCAGGCGGTGGGCATAGTGGATGGCCGCAGGCATCAGTGCCGGGGTCTCGTCGCAGGCATAGCCGAACATCAGGCCCTGGTCGCCGGCACCGGTGTTCAGGTGGTCGTCGCTGGCATGGTCCACGCCCTGGGCGATGTCGTTGCTCTGCTTGTCGTAGGCCACCAGCACCGCGCAGCCCTTGTAGTCGATGCCGTACTCGGTGTTGTCGTAGCCGATGCGCTTGATGGTGTCGCGCGCCACCTGGATGTAGTCGACATTGGCCAGCGTGGTGATCTCGCCGGCCAGCACCACCAGGCCGGTGTTGGTCAGGGTCTCGGCAGCCACGCGGCTGCGTGGGTCCTGCGCGAAGATCGCATCGAGGATGGCATCCGAGATCTGGTCGGCCACCTTGTCGGGGTGGCCTTCAGAGACGGATTCAGATGTAAAGAGATAGTCGTTCGCCACTTGCATACACTCCAGTGCTGGTTGAAAAGCTGCGTCGCCGTTTCAACCGCTTTTCAAGTTCTGGAATGGCGGCGAACGCTTTAGCGGCATTTGGCGTGCACCGTGCCTCGGCACCGTCACACGGCGAGATTTCTCCCGCATCGCCCCGCAAGTTGTCCTTTAACTCGGCGATGGCGCCAGTATACGAAACATGCTTTCGCTGATCCGCTGGCTCGCGCGGCGCGGTTTGCCCACTTTGCACGCGCTGGGCGCGTTGCTGGGCTGGCTGGCCTGGCTGGCATCGCCCACCTACCGGCGGCAATTGCAGGCACATCTGGCGCAGGCCGGCTTCGGCCCCGTGGTGCGTCGCCAGGCGGTGGCCGCAGCCGGCCGCATGGTGGCCGAACTGCCCTGGCTGTGGCTGCGCCCGGTCAGCAGGCCGCTGGGCGCGGCGGTGCAGTGGCAGGGCGATGGGCTGATCGACGAAGCGCTGGACGCCGGCCGCGGCCTGGTGCTGCTGACACCCCATCTCGGCTGCTTCGAGGTCTGCGCCCAGGCGATCGCCGAGCGCTTCGGCCAGCGCAGCCGGCTGACCGCGATGTACCGCCCGGCGCGCCAGCCCTGGCTGCGCCAGCTGGAGGAGACCGCCCGCGCCCGCCCCGGGCTGGCCACCGCGCCGGCGGCGCTGGCCGGCGTGCGGCAGATGATCCGCGCCTTGCGCAAGGGTGAGGCCGTGGGCCTGCTGCCCGACCAGGTGCCGCCCGACGGCATGGGCGTCTGGGCGCCCTTCTACGGCCGGCCGGCCTACACCATGACACTGGCCGCCCGCCTGGTGCAGCAGACCGGCGCGGCGCTGCTGCTGATCTGGGCCGAGCGCCTGCCCGCCGGCCGCGGCTGGGTGCTGCGTGTCAGCCCGGCTGCGCCGCTGCCGGCCAGCGCCGCCGACGATGCCGCGCTGCAGGTGGCCTGCGCCGGCAGCATCAACCTGCAGATGGAGCGCCTGATCGCTCAGTGCCCAGGCCAGTACCTGTGGGGCTACAACCGCTACAAGCAGCCGCGCCGCGCCCACCCTGCCACCGGCGAAGAGGCCGCCGCATGATCGGCGCGCTGGCTGCGCGCGCGCTGCTGGGGGCGCTGTGGCTGTTCCAGCACCTGCCGCTGGGGGTGCAGGCGGCGCTGGGCCAGGGCCTGGGTGCGCTGCTGTACCGGCTGGCCGGCGCGCGCCGGCGCATCGCGCTGCGCAATGTGGCGCTGTGCCTGCCCGAGCTGGACGACAACGCGCGCCAGCGCCTGGTGCGCACGCACTTCGGCTGGCTGGCGCGCAGCCTGCTGGAGCGCGGCCTGCTCTGGTATGCCCCGGCCGAGCGGCTGAAGGCGCTGATCCATGTGGAAGGCGACGTCGGCCTGGCCGGGCGCAGCGACAAGCCGGTGATGTGGCTGGTGCCGCACTTCCTGGCGCTGGACGTGGCCGGCGTCTCGGCGCTGCTGTTCCAGCAGCGGCATGCGGTGTCGGTCTACCAGGCGCAGAGCAACCCGGTGTTCGACGCCGCGATGCGTGCCGGCCGCTTGCGCTTCGGCAATGCCGCGGTCTTTGCCCGCAGCGAGCGGGCGTTGCCGCTGGTGCGCGCCATCCGCCGCGGCAGCGCCTTCTTCAACCTGCCCGACATGGACTTCGGCATGAAGGACGCCGCCTTCGTGCCCTTCTTCGGCGTGCCGGCGGCCACGCTGCTGGCCCCGGCGCGCATGGCCCGCACGCTGGGCATGCTGGTGCAGCCGGTGGTGGCCGAACTGCTGCCAGGCGGCGCCGGTTACCGCGTGCGCTATCTGCCGCCGATCGACGGCTTCCCCGGTGAGGACGACACTGCTGCCGCGCTGGCGATGAACCGCTGGATCGAGAGCGAGATCCGCCGCAACCCGGCGCAGTACCTGTGGGTGCACAAGCGCTTCAAGACGCGGCCCGACGGCCAGCCGCCGCTGTACGGCAACGGCGCCGGATAATCCAGTGATGCGATTGAACTTCACCAAGATGCAGGGCGCGGGCAACGACGTCGTCGTGCTCGACGCCACGCGCCAACCGCTGCAGCTCAGCCGCGAGCAATTGCGCCACCTGGGTGACCGCCGCTTCGGCGTGGGCGCCGACCAGATCCTGGTGGTGGAGCCGCCGCGCAGCGCCGATGCCGACTTCGGCTACCGCATCTTCAACAACACCGGCGACGAGGTGGAGCACTGCGGCAACGGGGCGCGCTGCTTCATGCGCTTCGTGCATGCGCACGGCCTCACCACCAAGACCTTGGTCACGGTGGACACCGTCAACAACCGGCTGCAGCTGCACCTGCAGCCCGACGGCCGGGTGACGGTGGACATGAACAAGCCGGTGTTCGACCTGGCGCGGTTGCCGTTCGACGCCAGTGGCCTGCAGCCGCGGCGCGAGGGCGATTTCGACCTGTGGCCGCTGGACATCGCCGACGGCCGGCAGGTGCCGCTGCGGGTCGAGGTGGCGGTGTTGTCGATGGGCAACCCGCATGCGGTGCAGCGCGTGGCCGACGTGCGCGAGGCGCCGGTGGCCGCACTGGGCCCGCTGGTGGAACAGCACCCGCGCTTTGCGCGCAAGGTGAATGCCGGCTTCATGCAGGTGCTGGACCGCCGCCATGTGGCGCTGCGTGTGTATGAGCGCGGTGCCGGCGAGACCCTGGCCTGCGGCACCGGCGCCTGCGCTGCGGTGGTGGCCGGCATCCGCCTGGGCTGGCTCGACCGCCAGGTGGACGTGCAGGCGCGCGGCGGCCTGTTGACGATCGCCTGGGCCGACGACGACGCCCATGTGCTGATGACCGGGCCGGCCGAGACCGTTTACGAGGGAGAGATCGAACTGTGACCATCCAGGGTGCCATCACCGAGGCGGACATCGCCAACTACCTGGCCAACACGCCGGGCTTCTTCGAGCGCCAGGCCGAGTTGCTGGCCAGCATCCAGCTGACCAGCCCGCACGGCCAGCGCGCGGTGTCGCTGCAAGAGCGGCAGATGCAGATGCTGCGCGACAAGATCAAGCTGCTGGAACGCCAGCGCATGGCGATGATCCGCCACAGCCAGGAGAACGAGGCCATCGCCGACCGGCTGCACCGCTTCATCCGCGCCATCCTGCTGGCGCGCACGCCGGCGGCGCTGCCGCTGGACCTGCTGCAGTCGCTGCAGCATGAATTCCTGATCCCCCAGGCCGCCATCCGGCTGTGGGGCCTGGCTGAAGGGTTTGCCGACCAGCCCTGGGCCGCCGACGTGGGCGACGAGGTGCGCCACCTGGCCAGCAGCCTGGCGCTGCCGTACTGCGGGCTGAACACCGGCTTCGAGCCGGCCGCCTGGCTGGACGACGCAGCCACCATCTTGTCGGTGGCATTGGTGCCGCTGCGCACCGCCGAAGACGGCCCGGCTTTCGGCATGCTGGTGCTGGGCTCGCCCGACCCCACGCGCTACAGCGCCGACATGGGCACCGAATTCCTGATGCGCATCGGCGAAGTGGCCAGCGCGGCGCTGTCGCGCCTGTTGCCGGCCGCTGTGTTGCCGGCCGATCTGTTGTCGGCCGATCTGTTACCCACCGACTGAGCCGCATGCCGGCGGTGCTGGCACCGGCGCTGGCCGGGTTCCTGCAGCACCTGCGGGTGGAGCGCCGCCTGGCGCCGCGCACGCTGGTGATGTATGCCGACGCATTGGGCTGGCTGCAGCAGCTGGCCGACGGCGATGGCCAGGCGCTGGCGCAGGCGCAGTCGCACCACATCCGCAGCTGGGCCGCCCGCCTGCGTGAACGCGGGCTGGGCCCGCGCAGCATCGCCATCGCGCTGGCGGCCTGGCGCGGGCTGTACAAGCACTGGGGCCGCGAACGTTTGGTCACGCACAACCCGGTGGACGGCATCCGCCCGCCCAAGGGGCCCAAGCCGCTGCCCAAGGCCCTGGGGGTGGACGACGCCGTGGCGCTGGCCCAGCAGCTGCCCGCCACCGATAACCCGGCGCTGCGCGCGCGCGACCACTGCATCGTCGAGCTGCTGTATGGCTGCGGCCTGCGCGTGGGCGAGTTGACCGGGCTGGACGTGGCCGCCAGCGCCACCGCCGCCGGCTGGGTGGACGCCGCCGACGCCACCGCCCATGTGCTGGGCAAGGGCAGCAAGCGCCGCAGCGTGCCGGTGGGCGGCCCGGCGCTGGTGGCGCTGGCGGCCTGGCTGGCCGAGCGCGGCAGCCTGGCCCGGCCGGGCGAGCCGGCGCTGTTCGTCAGCAACCGCGGCACCCGCTTGTCCGACAGCCAGGTGCGCACCCGGCTGCAGAGCCTGGCGCGCGATGCCGGCCTGGCCACCGGCGTGCACCCGCACATGCTGCGGCACAGCTTTGCATCCCACCTGCTGCAGAGCAGCGGTGACCTGCGCGCGGTGCAGGAGCTGCTGGGCCACGCCAGCATCACCACCACCCAGGTCTACACCAAGCTCGACTTCCAGCACCTGGCCAAGGTGTACGACGCGGCCCACCCGCGCGCACGGCGCAAGCCCTGACGGTTGCCGCCGCGCCGACTGGTTGCAGCGCCGACTGGTTGCAGCGCTGCCTGGTTGCAGCGCTGCCTGGTTGCAGCACTGCCTGGTTGCAGCGCTGCCTGCCTGAAGCGCCGTCCGGTGCTGCGACGGTGACAATCCCGCCGATGAAGACGATCCAGCTGCGCGAGGGCAAAGAGCGGTCGCTGCAACGCCGCCACCCGTGGGTGTTCTCGGGCAGCGTGGCCAAGGGCGGCGGCGACGCCGGCGAGACGGTGCGGGTGGTGGGGCACGACGGCGGCTTCCTGGCCTGGGGGGCGTTCAGCCCGGCATCGTCCATCCGCGTGCGGGCCTGGAGCTTCGACGCCGCGCAGCGCATCGACGCTGCCTTCTTCCTGCAGCGGCTGCAGCGTGCCATCGCGCTGCGCAGCCGCATGGGCATCGCCAGCGACGGCCAGCGCCTGGTACACGGTGAGGCCGACGGCCTGCCCGGCCTGGTGGTCGACCGCTATGGCGACGTGCTGACCCTGCAGTTCGGCAGCGCAGGTACCGAGCGCTGGCGCGACACCATCGCCGACGCGTTGCTGCAGGCCACCGGCCTGCACCGGCTGTACGAGCGCAGCGACGCCAGCGTGCGGGCGCTGGAAGGCCTGCCCGAGCGCACCGGCTGGCTGCGTGGCGACGGCGATGGCGATGGCGACACCGCGATCACCATCACCGAGCATGGCTGGCAACTGGGCCTGGACGTGGCGCTCGGCCACAAGACCGGCTACTACCTCGACCAGCGCGACAACCGCCACCACTTTGCCCGGCTGGTGCGGCAGCTGGGCTGCCGCACGGTATTGAACTGCTACAGCTACACCGGCGGCTTCAGCGTGGCGGCGCTGGCCGGCGGCGCGCTGCAGGTGACCAGCGTCGATTCATCGGCCCCGGCGCTGGCCCTGGCGCGTGACAACCTGCGCCGCAACGGCCATGACGACGCCGCGCATGCCTTCGTCGACGCCGATGTGAATGCCTATCT
>JBBRVT010000034.1:0-16933 GCA_038246615.1 Burkholderiales bacterium | reverse complement strand
GGCCAGGATGACATCGAAGCGACCCTGGGCGAGCAGGCGCCGGGCGTCGGCCACCGAACGCGCGACCTCCATGCGGTAGGGCAGCGCCTCACGCCCGATGGTGCGCAGCGTCGCCATCTCGTCGACCAGGTCGTCTTCGATAAGCAGCACCGAGATCGTCTCGGTCGCGGCGGCTGCCGCGCCCGGGGTGGCCCACCGGTCGGTGCTCACAGCGGTGTGACGCTGGTCAGCCAGTAGTCGCGGATCAGCGCCATGATCCGGATGAACTGTGGATAGTCGACCGGCTTGACCATGTAGCCGGCGACGCTGTTGTTGAAGGCGGCCAGGCGGTCGCCTTCTTCGCTGGAGGTGGTCAGCACCACCACCGGGATGCTGCGCATGGTGATGTCAGCCTTGACCGCCGCGACGAACTCCAGGCCGTTCATGCGCGGCATGTTCAGGTCGAGCAGGATGAGCCCGGGCCGCGGATTGGCCGGGTCGCGCAGGAAGGCCAGGGCGCGTTCACCGTCGACGGCGCGGTCCAGCGGATTGGTCGCACCGAGCTCCTTCAAGGTGCGGCGCACCGTCATCGCGTCGATGTCGTCGTCTTCGACGAGCAGGATGTGTTGCTGTGGTGTCATGGGGTCGGCTTTCGTGGTGACGTCAAGCCAGGGCCTTGACCGCTCGATCGGGAAGCGTGAAGTGGAAGGCGGTGCCTTGTCCGAGCGTGGACTCGACCCACACCCTGCCGCCTTCGAGTTCGACGATTTTCTTCACCAGCGCCAGCCCGACACCGGTGCGCTCGCGCTCGTCGCGCGAGGCCAGGGTCTGGAAGAGCTGGAAGATGCGATCGAAGTGTTTGGCCGGTATGCCGGGCCCGTTGTCGGTGACGCTGAAGTGCCAGTCATCGGCTTGGTGTGTGCAGGCCACCGCCACACGGCCATCGGGCTTGTCCATGAAGTCGATGGCGTTGCTCAGCAGGTTCTGGAAGACCTGCTGGATCTTGACCGCATCGATGGTCACGCTGGGCAGTGGGCCGTCGATCGTGACCGCGATGTGCGCGGGCGGTGACAGCAGGTCGATGGTGTTGCGCACCAGGGGTTCGAGCGCCACGGGCGTGCGTTCGCCACCGCTGCGGCCAGCGCGCGAATAGGTCAGGATGGCGTCGATCAGGCCTGACAGCCGCTTGACCCGGCTCGAAATCAGGTTCAAGTGCTCGCATCCCTCCGCACCGAGCCGGTCGGCGTAATCACTGACCAACCAGTTTGCCAACGAGCTGATGCCGCGCAGGGGCGCCTTCAGGTCGTGCGACACGACATAAGCGAACTCGCTCAGCTCCCGGTTGGCCGCCAGCAGCTCGGCGACCATCTGCGTGTTGTGTTCTTCCAGCAGCTTGCGCTGGGTGATCTCGGTGCGCATGGCGATGTAGTGGTTGGGCCCGCCATGGCTGCCCAGCAGCGGCACGATGGTGGTGTCGGTCCAGTAGGTGCTGCCATCTTTCGCACGGTCCTTCAGTTCGCCGCGCCAGACCCCGCCCGCAGCGATGGTCGCCCACAGATCGGCGAAGAACGACTTCGGGTGGTGTCCTGAGTTGATGATGCGGTGGTCACGGCCGATGAGTTCCTCGCGGGACCACTGGGCCACCGCGCAGAACTTGTCGTTGACGTAGGTGATGCGGCCTGTCGCGTCGGTGATCGCCACCAGCGCGTGGGTGTCCAGCGCGGCCTTGAACTCGAGCAATTCGCCGATCAGGCCGGCGCGCTGCTCTTCGCTGTGCAAGCGGTGGGTGATGTTCTCGTGCAGGACGACAGCGCCACCGCCCGGCCCGCGGAAAGGCACGGCGCGCAACCGGAACCAGCGCAGACCGTCCGGGCCGTGGCACGGGTACTCGAGCTCGAAACTCGGCAATCTGCCGGCCAGCACGGCTTCAATGCCTGACGCAGCGGCGTCGCCGTCGCCGCTGGGCTGCACGGCGTTGCTGCGGCAAGCTGTCATGTAGTTCATGCCCAACGGATCGGCCAGGTCGGCCGACCCACCGTTGGCCAACGCAAACTCCCTCCAAGCCTGGTTGACCCGCACGATGTTGCCCTCTGCGTCCAGCAGCGTGACATGCTGCTGCAGCGAGTCGAGGACGGTCATCGCGATCGCGTCGCCGCCGCCCGCAGGTTCGGTTGCAGTCGGGTTTGGCCTGGTTGCAGTGGTCACGGCATTGAGGTGTCAGGGTTCGGCGCCGCAGAGTTGGGGCGACATTTGCATCGATGTTTTCACCCATCGCACTGCGTTGGTCACCAGAAGTAACTGTTGTTTGCTGGCCAGATGTCGGCGCCACCGGCGGCCAGCGCAGGGCCGGGTGGCGGCTGCAGCCCAGGTTGGCGCTGGTCGATCCCGCCGGGCACCCGCATGCACCGCCGCCGCGGCCGTGGCGCAGCCGTGCCGCGTCGATGCCGTAGACCACGCGGCCAGTGTGGGCCCAGAAGATGGCACCGGTGCAAATCACGCAGGGCTCGGTCGGCCCGTAGAAGGTGGCCGTGGCCAGCACGGTGTGCGGGCCTTCGCCGCTGCCATCGCCGGGCCGAGGTCGGCCAGGGTCTGCTGCTCGACTTCGTGCCCATCGTGCTGTTCTTTGGCGCCTTCAAGTACGCTGAGCCTGGCGGCGCGCTGGCAGCAGCGGTCGCGCAGCGCGGCGGGCTGGCCGTGCATGTCGAGGAACAGGACGGTGTCTTCACCCAGAACCCGGCGGCTGCGCCGCTCGGCATGCCTATGATCGTGGCATCGACTTGCGTATCAGGAGACCTGCATGCCCCCCGCAACCAGCCGGCCCGGCACGCCGATGGTGGCGCGCAGTTCGATCGACCCGATGACCCGATGACCCGAGGCTGAGACACCATGGCTGTGAGAGAGATCCTGAAGATGGGCGATGCGCGCCTGCTGCGCCTGGCGCAGCCGGTGCTGAACTTCGGCGGGCCCGGGCTGGCGGCCCTGCTGGTCGACATGAACGACACCATGCTGGCGGCCAACGGCGCCGGCCTGGCTGCGCCGCAGATCGGCGTGGACTTGCAACTGGTGATCTTCGGCTTCGAGCGCAACCAGCGCTACCCCGACGCCGAGCCGGTGCCCTACACCGTGCTGTGCAACCCGCACATCGAGCCCCTGGGCGACGCTGAGGAGAGCGGCTGGGAGGGTTGCCTGTCGGTGCCCGGCCTGCGCGGCAAGGTGCCGCGCTGGGCCCGCATCCGCTACACCGGCATGGGCCCCGACGGCCGCCCGATCGACCGCGAAGCCAGTGGCTTTCACGCCCGGGTGGTGCAGCATGAGTGCGACCACCTGATCGGCCGCCTCTACCCCACCCGCATGCGTGACCTGACCCAGCTGGGCTTCACCAGCGTGCTGTTCCCCGAGCTCGACCCGTCCAGCGACGACTGACTGTCTTTACAAACCGGCAAGGCGCGGCGGTCGGCGCCAGGCCTGCGTCGGGCGTTGTCCAGGCAGGCCGCCCGATTTCCGGGCCGAGGAGCCGCACATGCCTGACCGCCACCCAACGCCCACCCGCCGCTGGCCGCTGGCGCCAGCGCTGGCGCCCCGGGCGCTGCAGCGCCTGGTCTGGCCGATGTTGTTGTTGCTGTTGCTGGGCTTGCTGGGCCTGGCGGGCAACCCCGCGCGGGCTGGCAGCCTGCCGGGTGAACTGCCGGCCCTGGTGGGCCGCATCAACGTGCTGGCCGGCACGCTGCAGCTGCAGGACCGCGACAGCGGCCAGTGGCAGCGCGCCGAGGGCGGCCTGGTGAGCAACTGGCCGCTGGCCGGCGGCGACCGCCTGCGCCTGCAGGGCCGCGATGCCCGGGCCGACCTGCGCATCGGCAGCACCACGCTGCGCCTGGGTGCCGGTGCCGAACTGTGGCTGCAGCAGCTCGACGAGCAGGCGGTGGTGCTGCAGCTGCAGGACGGCACGCTGGCGCTGCGCCTGGCCGCGATCGACGGTGACGGCTTCGGCCCGGTGGAATTGCGCACGCGTGAGGGCCGCTGGCTGCCACGGCACCCCGGCCACTACCGCTTCGACCGCGAGCGCGACGCCACCCAGGCCAGCGTGTGGCGCGGTGAACTGCAGTTCGAGGGCGCCGACAGCGCGCTGACCATCCCCGAGCGCCGCCGCGCCGACCTGTGGCTGGACAACCCCGACAACGGCCGCCGCAGTGCCACCCGCTATGCCTGGGCGCCGGTGCAGCGCGACGCCTTTGCCGACTGGGTGGCGCGCGACGAACGCCAGGACGACGCCCCGGTGAGCGCACGCCACGTGCCGCCGGGCATGAGCGGCTGGCAGGACCTGGACCGCCATGGCGACTGGGTCAGCGACAACGACCACGGCCCGCTGTGGCTGCCGCGGGTGGTGGCGCCGGGCTGGGCGCCTTACCAGGTGGGCCGCTGGGCCTGGGTGTCGCCCTGGGGCTGGACCTGGATCGACGCCGCGCCCTGGGGCTTTGCGCCGTCCCACTACGGCAGCTGGCTGCGCTTCGACGAGCGCTGGGCCTGGTCGCCCGGCCCGCGCGGCCCGCGGGTGCGCTACGCCCCGGCGCTCAGCGCCTGGGTCGGCGGGCCGGTGGTGGGCATCAACCTGCAGATCGGCAACCCGCGCCCGCCGCCGCCGCGGGTGGTGATTCCGGTGGTGCCGGTGGTGGTGGTGGTGGTGCGGCGCGACCAGCCGTACCGGCACCCCTACCCCCGGCCGGCCCCGGTGGTGGTGGCGCCGCGGCCTGGCTGGCAGGCCGGCGAACCTGGCCACCCGGGCCGCTGGGACGATCGACGCGGCGACTGGCGCGATGACCGGCGCGATGACCGGCGCGATGACCGGCGTGGTGACCGCCGCGATGACCGGCGCGATGACCCGCGTGGTGATCGCCGGGATGACCGGCGCGACGGCCGCGACGGCGGGCGTGCCGAGTACCGGCCCGAATTGCGCCCGATGACGCCAGGCTTGCCGGCGTTGCCGGTGGTGCCGGCCGTGGCCGTCATGCCCGCCACGCCGCAGCCTGTGGACATGCCGGCCATTCCAGCCACGCCAACCTCGCCGGTGGTGACGCGTCCGGCCGATGCACCGCACAAGACAGTGCCGCGGCCGATCGCTCGGGCACCGCAACCAGCCGATCAGCCGGCCGAGCCGCGCGCACCGCGCACAGACAGGGAAGAGGGCCGCCGCGGCGAGCCCCGCGCGGAACGTGACGCAACCCGTGACACAACCCGCGACACAACCCGCGACACAACCCGCGACGTCCCCCGAGACACCCCGCGCAGCGGCCCCGGCCGCGTCAGCGACCGCGACCTGGCGCGCTGAAGCCGAAGCCGCAACCGCAACCGCAGCCGCAGCCGCAGCCGCAGCCCCAGCCGCACGCTACTTCAGCCAGCCCTTCATCACCGCCCACACATTGGCCAGCATGCGCGGGTGGGCGGCGGCGCTGGGGTGGATGCGGTCGGGCTGGAACAGTTGCTCGGCGTTCGGCGCATCGGCCACGCCGGCCAGCAGGAAGGGCACCAGGACGGCCCCTTCGGCCTTGGCCACCTCGGCGAACAACGCGGCAAAGTCCTGGCCGTAGCGCGCGCCGTAGTTGGGCGGCAGCTGCATGCCCACCACCATCACCTTGGCGCCGGACGCCCTGGCCGCGCGCACCATCGCCAGCAGGTTGTCGCGCGTCATCGCCAGCGGCAGGCCGCGCAGGGCGTCGTTGCCGCCGAGCTCCACGACCACATGGCTGGGCCGGTGCGTCGTCAGCAGCGCCGGCAGGCGCGAACGGCCGCCCGACGTGGTGTCGCCGCTGATGCTGGCGTTCACCACGCGCGCGGCGATGCGGTCGCGCTCCAGCTGCTTTTCCAGCAACGCCACCCAGCCGGCGCCGCGTGCCAGGCCGTACTCGGCCGACAGGCTGTCGCCCACCACCAGCAGCGTGGCGGGCGTCCTGGTGGCCGCCAGCGCCCCTGCGGGCACGGTGCCCAGGGCCAGCAGGCTACAGTGCGCCAGCGCCACCCGTCGCGACATGCGTCGCACCACTGTCCATTCCATGAGCGATCCCATCATTGCGGTTGAACATGTCAGCCGCTCGGTCACCGATTCCACCGGCACACTGACGATTCTCCATGACATCGACTTCAGCCTGCCGCGGCGGCAGTCAACCGCCATCATCGGCGCTTCGGGTTCGGGCAAGAGCACCCTGCTGGCGCTGATCGCCGGGCTCGACCACCCCACCAGCGGCACGGTGCGGATCGACGGCGAAGACATCTTCGCGCTGGACGAAGACGCCCGTGCCGGCCTGCGTGCGCGCAAGCTGGGCTTCGTGTTCCAGAGCTTCCAGCTGCTGGGCCACCTCAGCGCACTGGAGAACGTGATGCTGCCACTTGAACTGCTGGGCCGGCGCGACGCCCGCGCCCGCGCCGCCGAGATGCTGCAGCGCGTGGGTCTGGGCGCGCGGCTGACCCATCACCCGCGCACCCTGTCGGGCGGTGAGCAGCAGCGCGTGGCACTGGCGCGCGCCTTCGTGGTGGAGCCGGCGGTGTTGCTGGCCGACGAACCCACCGGCAGCCTGGACCATGCCACCGGCGCGACGGTGATGGCGCTGATGTTCGAGATGAACCGCGAATCCGGCACCACCCTGGTGCTGGTGACTCACGACCCCCGCATCGCCGAGCGTTGCGACCGGCAGCTGCATATCGAGGCCGGCCGGCTGCTGCCGCAGGCCGACGGTCTGCAGCTGGCATGACGCCCGGCCGCCGCCGCTGCCTGCAGGCAGCGGCGATGTGGGTCGGCGCAGGTGCAGTCGGCCCGCTCTGCGCCGCCGAGGCTGAGGCCGACGGTCTGCCCCAGGCCCGCGCCACGCCTGGCGGCGTGCTGCTGCTGCCCCTGGGCGCAGCAGCCGAGCGGCCCGCCGCCTGGCAGGGTGACGTGCCGGTGCTGGTGTTCGGCAGCCCGGCCGGCTGGACGGCGGTGCTGGGCATGCCGCTGCACGCCACGCCCGGCAACGGCCAGCTGCGCCTGCAGGGTACCGGCCTGCCGGCCACGCTGGCCTACCAGGTGCTGCCGCACCGCTATGCCGAGCAGCGGCTGACCGTGGCACCGGGCCATGTCGACCTGTCGGCCGAGGCGCTGGCGCGCCATGCGCGGGAGCGGGCGCACCAGGCCATGCTGGTGGCACGCTTCAGCCAGCCGCTGCCGGTGCGAATGCGCATGCGCGCGCCGGTGGACGGGCCGCGCTCCGGTTCCTTCGGCCTGCGCCGGGTGTTCAACGGCCAGCCGCGCAGCCCGCACAGCGGCATGGACATCGCCGCGCCGACCGGCACGCCGGTGCGCGCGCCGCTGGACGGCCAGGTGGTCGACACCGGCGACTATTTCTTCAACGGCAGCACGGTCTGGCTGGACCATGGCGGCGGCCTGCTGTCGATGCTGTGCCACCTGAGCCGCATCGACGTGCAGCCAGGTGACCTGGTGCGCACCGGCGACCGGCTGGGCGCAGTGGGCGCCACCGGCCGGGTGACCGGGCCGCACCTGCACTGGTCGGTCAGCCTGAACCGGGCGATGGTCGACCCGGCGCTGTTTCTCGCCGCAGCCTGAGCCGGGTGGTCAGGCCCAGAAACGACAAGGGGCGCCGAAGCGCCCACTGTCTGTCGTGCCAGGCTCAGGTCACTGGCCGGCGAACTTGTAGTCGGTCTTGGCGGCCTTGCGCATGTCGTCCTGGAACTTCTGCAGCTTGATCTGCGCCAGGCGCTGCTGGATCTGCGGCTTGACGCCTTCAAAGTCGGGGAACTGGGCCTGGCGGGTGTCTTCCAGCTTGATGATGTGCCAGCCGAACTGGGTCTTCACCGGCGCCTCGGTCATCTCGCCGTTCTTCAGCTTGGTCATGGCCTGGCCAAATTCGGGCACGTAGTTCTCTGCCTTGGCGTAGTCCAGGTCGCCGCCGTTCTCGCCCGAGCCCGGGTCCTTGCTCTTGGCCTTGGCCAGGTCTTCGAACTTGGCGCCGCCCTTGATCTGGGCGATCAGGGCCTTGGCCTCGTCTTCACCTTCGACCAGGATGTGGCGGGCGCGGTATTCGGTGCCGGTGCTCTGGGCCTTGAACTTCTCATACTCGACCTTGGCTTCGGCATCGGTCACCGGGTTCTTGCGCTTGAAGTCCTCGAACAACTCGCGGATCAGGATGCTCTCCCGCGCCAGTTCCATCTGGGCCTTGTAGTCGGCCTGGGCCGGGATGCCACGCCTGATGGCCACCTGCGCAAAGATCTCGCGCCGCACCACCTCGTCCCTGGCCATGCCCTGCATCTCGGGCGTGATCTGCTGGCCGGCGCGCTGCGCCTGGGTCAGCAGCACGTCCACCCGCACCTTGGGCACGGCCTTGCCGTTGACGATGGCGATGTTTTGCGCCGCTGCGGCCAGAGGCGACAGCAGGGCGATGGAGAACGCGGCGGCCGACAGCGTGGCGGCGAAGGGCTTGCGGATCATGGGCGGGGGCTTTCAGGGGCTGGGTGGCGCACCATGCAGGTGGCCGGTGGGGCGGCTACGCACAGCGGGCAAGGGCTGCCCGGTGGCGGCGGATCAGGTTGGCGTGGCGGCCTCGTCGGGGCTGCGTGCCTCGATCGCCAAGGCATGCACGCCCTGAGGGATCACATCGCGCAGGGCATCATACACAAGCCGGTGGCGGGCCAATCGGCCCAAACCGGCCAGCTGCGCGCTGACGATCTTCACCCGGAAGTGCGATCCTTCGCCCGCGCCGGCATGGCCGGCATGCAGATGGCTTTCATTGATGACTTCCAGGGTCTGCACCGGTGCCAGCGTGCTGCGCAGAACGCTGTCGATCAAGGTGGCCGAGACACCGTTCATGGATGGTCCTTTGTGCCGACACTGTCCTCGTCGGGCAGGTGGCGGCTGATGTAGAGGCCCTGGGCCAGGGTGAACAGCAGCATCAGGCCGATGCCGCCGAACAGCTTGAAGTTGACCCAGGTGTCGGTCGAGAAGTTGTAGGCCACCCAGAGGTTGAGCACGCCCATCGCCGCGAAGAAGGCCACCCAGGCCAGGCTCAGCCGCGCCCACACCGGCTCAGGCAGCTGCAGCTGTTCACCCAGCATCAGCTTCAGCAGGTTGCGCCCCAGCACGAACTGGCTGACCAGCAAGCCCAGGCCCATGACCCAGTACAGGCCGGTGGGCTTCCACTTGATGAAGGTCTCGCTGTGCAGCCACACCGTGAGCCCGCCCAGCACGGTGACCAGGCCCAGGCTGATCCACAGCATCAGGTCGACCTTCTTGCCGCGTGACTTCAGAAACAGCACCTGCGCCAGCGTGGCCAGCACCACCACCACGGTGGCCAGCAACACCGGCGCTTCGCCGGTACCGACCTGGCCGCCGGCGACCATGAAGCCCAGGTGCTCGGTGGCGAACACGGCGGCCCAGTCCTTGTGCCCCTCGGCGTACTTGAAGGCGCCGAAGAACAGCAGGATGGGCAGGAAGTCGAGCAGCAGTTTCATGGCAGCGGCAGTGTAGCGACCGCCTGCTGTCGGGCGGTGCAGGGCGGTGCCATCAGGCACCGGGCCGGTGCATGATCAGCCCTTGGGCGTGAAATCGATGGCAGCCGAGTTGATGCAGTAGCGCTCGCCGGTGGGCTCGGGGCCGTCTGGGAAGACATGGCCCAGGTGCGTGCCGCAATTCGCGCAGCGCACCTCCACCCGCTCCATGCCGAGGCTGGAATCGGTGATGCGCTCGACGCGGCCTTCGCCCAATTCCTGGGTCCAGCTGGGCCAGCCGCAACTGGCGTCGAACTTGTGCGCACTCTCGAACAGCACCTGGCCGCAGCCGACGCAGTGGTAGGCACCGTCGGCCCAGTGGTCCCAGTAGCGGCCGGTGAACGGCCGCTCGGTGGCGGCCTGGCGCGCCACCTGGTACTGCATCGGGTCGAGCTGGGCACGCCATTCGGCGTCGCTCTTGTGCACCGGGTAGCGCGGGTCGTCTTGCGGATGGGGGTCAGGTTGGGGTTTGCCGAAGAGGTTCATGACGAGCAGGAGACTTCCAGGTGGTGGGCCCAGTCGGGCGGCAGGGCGGCATAGGCCGCAGGGGCATCGGGGTGTTCGTCGCAGGGCGACTGCAGCACTTTCAGCAGCCGCTGCACTTCACTGAAATCGCCACCGCATGCCGCTGCGATGGCGGTTTCAGCCAGGTGGTTGCGCAGCACGAACTTCGGGTTCACCCGGTCCATGCGGGCGCGGCGCTCGACGTCCACGCTGGCCTCGGCCTGCAGCCGGGCGCGGTAACGCAGCGCCCAGGCGTCGAAGGCGGCGCGGTCGACGAACCAGTCGCGCACGGCGGCCTGGTCGGCGCCGTCTGCCATGCTGAAGCGGCCCAGCGCGCGCCAGGTGATGGTGTGGTCCGCGCGGTCTTGTGCCATCAGGCGCAGCAGGTCGTCGGCCAGGTCGGCGTCACCGTCTTGCGCGCCGGCCAGGCCCAGCTTGGCGCGCAGGCGTGCCTGCATCGCGGTGGCGAATTCGGCCTTGAATGGCTCCATCGCGTCCTTCATCGCGGCGATGGCGTCTTCCGGCGTGCCGGGCACCAGCGGCAGCAGGCCATGGGCCAGCGCATGCAGGTTCCAGAACGCCACGCTGGGCTGCCGCATGAAGGCGTAGCGGCCCTGGGTATCCGTGTGGTTGCAGATGTGCATCGGGTCGAAGGCATCGAGGAAGCCGAACGGCCCGTAGTCGATGGTCAGACCCAGGATGGACATGTTGTCGGTGTTCATCACCCCGTGGCAGAAGCCGACCGCCTGCCAGTCGGCCATCAGCCGGGCGGTGCGCAGGCTCACCTCGGCCAGCAGGGCCAGCACCGGGTTGGCGGCGCTGCGGCAGGCGGGGTAGAAGCGGTCGATCACCGCATCTGTCAGCGCGCGCAGGGCCGCCACATCACCCGCAGTGTGGGCGAAGTGCTCGAAGTGGCCGAAGCGGATGAAGCTGGGCGCCACCCGCGCCACCACGGCGGCGGTTTCAACAGTTTCGCGCCGCACCGGCGCCGGGCTGCCGATGACCGACAACGCCCGGGTGGTGGGGATGCCCAGCGCATGCATGGCCTCGGAGCAGAGGAATTCACGGATCGACGAGCGCAGCACCGCGCGGCCGTCGCCCATGCGGCTGTAGGGCGTGAGGCCGGCGCCCTTCAGCTGCAGCTCCTGCGGGCCTGCCGGTGTGTCGATCTCGCCCAGCTGCAGCGCGCGGCCGTCGCCCAGCTGGCCGGCCCACTGGCCGAACTGGTGGCCGCTGTAGACGCTGGCGAACAGCGCACCCTGCGGCGGCAGCGCATTGCCGGCCAGCAGCTGCAGCGCGTCGTCGCTGTCCAGCCAGTCCGCCAGGCCCAGTTCGGCTGCCAGCGCATGGCTGCGGGCCACCCAGTGCACCGCAGGCAGCGGCGTAGGCGCCAGCCGGGTGCCGAAGGCCGGGCCCAGGGCGGGCCACAGCGGGGCCGGGTGCCACGGTGGGCCGGCGGTGGCCTGGCGGGCCGGCAGATCGGGTGCATTCATCTGCAGCATTGTCGGCGGCGGTGGCGGCCCCGACTGCGCGCGGCCGGGATTCACCCCAACCAGGGCGGGGCGGCAGCCGCGACAATGCCGCGATTTCGTCACTTCCGCCTCAAGAGGATTCCGATGCTCGGCCAGATGCAAGACCACCCGCTGCTGATTTCCAACCTGATCGACCACGCCGCCAGACACCACCCCGAGGCCGAGATCGTCTCGCGCCGGGTCGAGGGCGACCTGCACCGCACCAATTACGGCGAGGTGGCCAGCCGCAGCAAGCAGGTGGCCGGCGCGCTGGACCGCATGGGCCTGGCGCATTCCGACCGCGTGGCCACGCTGGCCTGGAACGGCTACCGCCACCTGGAGCTGTACTTCGGCATCACCGGCAGCGGCCGGGTGGTGCACACCATCAACCCGCGCCTGCTGCCCGACCAGATCGCCTGGATCGCCAACCATGCCGAAGACCAGGTGCTGTGCTTCGACATGAGCTTCCTGCCCATCGTCAAGGGCATCTGGGCCCATTGCAAGACGGTGAAGCTGTGGGTGGCGCTGTGCGACACCGACAAGCTGCCGGCCGACACCGGCATCCCCGACCTGGTGAGCTACGAGGCCTGGATCGGTGCCGAATCCACCACTTACACCTGGCCGCAGTTCGACGAGCGCGATGCCGCCGCACTCTGCTACACCAGCGGCACCACCGGCAACCCCAAGGGCGCGCTCTACAGCCACCGGTCCACCGTGCTGCATGCCTATGCCGGTGCGCTACCCGACGCGTTGAGCGTGTCAAGCCGCGACAGCATCCTGCCGGTGGTGCCGATGTTCCACGTCAATGCCTGGGGCCTGCCCTACAGCGCGGCGATGACCGGCGCCAAGCTGGTGTTCCCCGGCGCGGCGCTGGACGGCAAGTCGGTCTATGACCTGATCGAGTCCGAAGGCGTGACCATGGCCGCCGGCGTGCCGACGGTGTGGCTGGGTCTGCTCAACCACACGGCCCAGCACGGACTGAAATTCAGCACCATGCGGCGCACGGTGATCGGCGGCTCGGCCTGCCCGCCGGCGATGATCAAGAGCTTCCGCGACGACTACGACGTGACGGTGCTGCATGCCTGGGGCATGACCGAGATGAGCCCGCTGGGCACGGTGTGCACGCTCAAGCCGCGCCAGACCAGCCTGCCGGGCGACCAGCAACTGGCGATCATGGCCAAGCAGGGCCGGGCCATCTGCGGCGTGGACATGAAGATCGTCGACCCCGACGGCAATGAGCTGCCCTGGGACGGCCGGCAAAGCGGTGACCTGCTGGTGCGCGGGCCGTGGATCATCAGCAGTTACTTCAAGGGCGAAGGCGGCAACCCGCTGGTGGCCGGCGGCTGGTTCCCCACTGGCGACGTGGCCAGCATCGATGCCGACGGCTTCCTGCAGATCACCGACCGCAGCAAGGACGTGATCAAGAGCGGCGGCGAGTGGATCAGCTCGATCGACGTCGAGAACATCGCCATGGCCCACCCGGCGGTGGCGATGGCCGCCTGCATTGCCGTGCCGCACCCCAAGTGGGACGAGCGCCCGCTGCTGGTGGTGATGAAGAAGCCGGGCGCCGAGGTCGGCGCGGCCGACATCCTGGCGCACTTCGACGGCAAGATCGCCAAGTGGCAGATCCCCGACAGCGTGGTCTTCGTCGACGGCATTCCGCTCGGCGCCACCGGCAAGATCCAGAAAAACAAGCTGCGCGAGCAGTTCAAGGCCCACGCGCTGCCCAGCGCCTGAGAGGCCATGCGCGGGTCAACCCGCGCTTGTCAGGCGGTGCCGCCGCCTTGTCGCAGCAGGGACAGGGCCAGTCGCCAGCCGATTTCTAGAATCGAACGACCGTGCTATTTATCTCCTGAGTATTTCCTGAGCCAAGGACCGCCCGCCATGATCAACACCTACCAGGTCGTCGACGGCATCGCCGTCGTCACGATGAACAACCCACCGGTCAACGGCCTGGGTTTCGCCAACCGCGTCAGCATTGCCGACGGCCTGCGCCAGGCGCTGGCCGACACGGCGGTGCAGGCCATCGTGCTCACCGGTGCGGGCCGGGCGTTTTCGGCCGGTGCCGACATCACCGAGCTCGACGGCCCCAAGGCCATGGCCGAGCCCAACCTGCTGACGCTGATCAAGACCATCGAGGCCAGCAGCAAGCCGGTGGTGGCCGCCATCCACAGCATCTGCATGGGCGGCGGGCTGGAACTGGCGCTGGGCTGCCAGTACCGCGTGGCATCGCCCGGCGCGGCCATCGGCCTGCCCGAGGTGAAGATCGGCGTGATCCCCGGTGCCGGCGGCACCCAGCGCCTGCCGCGTGTGCTGGGCGTTGAAACCGCGATGAACATGATCGTCACCGGCGAGCCGGTCAAGAGCGAACTGCTGGCCAGCCTGCCGGGCCAGAAGCTGATCGACAAGATGGTGGACGGTGACCTGCTGGCCGGCGCCATCGCCTTCGCCCAGGGCATTGCCGCCGTGCGGCCGATGCCCAACGTGCGCGACCTGAAGGTCAAACACCCCAACCCCGACGCCTATGTGCAGTTCGTGCGCAACATGGTCAAGGGCATGAGCAAGAACTTCCCGGCGCCGCTGGGCTGCGTGGAGGCGGTGGCCGCGTCGCTCAAGGCCAAGACGCTGGACGAGGGCCTGGCCGAAGAGCAGCGCATCTTCCGCAGCTTGCTGCTCTCGCCCGAGGCCAAGGCGCTGCGCCACGCCTTCTTCGGCGAGCGCGCCGCCAGCAAGATCCCCGACGTGCCGGAGAGCACGCCACAGCGCGCCATCGACACCGTGGGCGTGATCGGTGCCGGCACCATGGGTGGCGGCATCACGATGAACTTCCTGAACGCCGGCATCCCGGTGACCATGCTGGAGATGAAGCAGGAGGCGCTGGACCGCGGTGTGGCCACCATCCGCAAGAACTACGAAGCCCAGGTGAAGAAGGGCAAGTTGAAGCAGGACAAGTACGACCAGCGCATGGCCCTGCTCAGCACCACGCTCAATTACGACGGCCTGAAGAGCGCCGACCTGATCATCGAGGCGGTGTTCGAGGAAATCGGCGTGAAAGAGGCGGTGTTCAAGCAGCTGGACGCCATCGCCAAGCCCGGCGCCATCCTGGCCAGCAACACCAGCACGCTGGACGTCAACAAGATTGCGAACTTCACCGCCCGTCCGCAAGACGTGGTGGGCCTGCACTTCTTCAGCCCCGCCAACGTGATGCGCCTGCTGGAAGTGGTGCGCGGCGCCGCCACCGCCAAGGATGTGCTGGCCACGGTGATGGCGGTGGCCAAGAAGATCAAGAAGACGGCGGTGGTCTCGGGTGTGTGCGACGGCTTCATCGGCAACCGCATGATCGAGCAGTACAGCCGCCAGGCCGGCTTTCTGCTGGACGAGGGCTGCACGCCGGCCCAGGTGGACAAGGCCGCCGAGAAGTTCGGCTTCGCGATGGGCCCGTTCCGCATGGGTGATCTGGCCGGCAACGACATCGGCTGGGCCATCCGCAAGCGCCGCGCGGTGGAATACGGCAATCTGAAGTACAGCAAGACGGCAGATCTGCTGTGCGAGCTGGGCCGCTTCGGCCAGAAGACCGGCGCGGGCTGGTACGACTACCAGGCCGGCAAGCGTGATGCGATCCCCAGCGCGCTGGTCGAGCAGATGATTGCCGACCACCGCAAGGAACTGGGCATCGCACCGCGCAAGATCGGCGACGAAGAGATCGTGCAGCGCCTGGTGTTTTCGCTGGTCAACGAGGCAGCGCACATTCTGGAAGAAGGCATCGCCAACAAGGCCAGCGACGTGGACATGATCTACCTGACCGGCTACGGCTTCCCGGTGTTCCGCGGCGGCCCGCTGTGCTACGCCGACACCGTGGGCCTGTACAGCGTGGTGCAGGCCATGCAGCGCTTTGCGCAGAACCCGCTGGACGATGCCGCCTTCTGGCAACCTGCGCCGCTGCTGCAGCGCCTGGTGGCCGATGGCAAGTCCTTCACCTGATCGCCATTCCCATCCCGAAGCCACCCAGGAGCCGCCCATGAACGACCGCGCCACCTTCACCAGCATGGAACACAGCACCGCCGCCGACTGGCAGGCCATCGGTGCCGAATTTCCGGCCACTGCCCGCACGCTGCCCGACCGCCTGCTGTCCCACCTGAAACTGCTGGACGGCGACATGGGCGGCTTTCCGGTCGACCGTTACCAGCATTCGCTGCAGACAGCCACCCGGGCACTGAAGGACGGGCGCGACGAGGAATACGTGGTCTGCGCGCTGCTGCACGACATCGGCGACACGCTGGGCTGCTACAACCACTTCGACATCGCGGCGGCCATCCTGAAGCCCTTCGTCAGCGAGGCCAACCTGTGGATGGTGCAGCACCACGGCATCTTCCAGGGCTACTACTTCTTCCACCACATCGGGCTCGACCGTGACATGCGCGAGCAGTACCGCAGCAGCCCGCACTTCGGCCTGACCGAAGAGTTCTGCGCGCTCTACGACAACCCGGCCTTCGACCCGAAGGGCGAGACGCTGCCGATTGCCGAGTTCGAGCCGATGGTGCGCCGTGTGTTCAGCACGGTGAAGACCAGCGTCTACAAGGGCTCGTCGGCCGTGGCCGGCGCGGTCTGAGCCGCACCTGTCCCAGTTTCCGCAGTTCCCGCTTTACCCGAATCTCCAGGAGCCACCCATGACCGATGCCGTCATCGTTTCCACCGCCCGCACCCCGCTTGCCAAGAGCTGGAAGGGCGCCTTCAACATGACCCACGGCGCCACGCTGGGCGGCCATGCCATCGCCCATGCGGTGCAGCGCGCCGGCATCGACGGCGCCGAGGTGGACGACGTGCTGATGGGCTGCGCCAACCCCGAGGGCGCCACCGGCATGAACATCGCCCGCCAGGCCTTGCTGCGCGCCGGCCTGCCGATCACCGTGAGCGGCGCCACCGTCAACCGCTTCTGCAGCAGCGGGCTGCAGACCATCGCGATGGCGGCGCAGCGCATCATTGCCGGCGAGGGTGATGTGTACATCGCCGGCGGGGTGGAAAGCATCTCCTGCGTGCAGCAGGAAATGAACACCCACATGCTGGTCGACCCGGCGCTGATGAAGATGAAGCCCGAGATCTACTGGAACATGCTGCAGACCGCCGAGATGGTGGCCAAGCGCTACGACATGCCGAAGGAGCGCATGGACCGTTACGGCGCCGCGAGCCAGCAGAAGGCCTGCGCCGCGCGCGATGCCGGCCTGTTCGACGCGGAGATTGCCCCGATCACCGTGACGGCAGGCGTGGCCGATGCGGTGCTGGGCCTGCGCAGCAAGGAAGTCACCGTCAGCCAGGATGAAGGCCTGCGCCCGGGCACCACCTATGAAGGCATCGTCGGCGTGCGCTCGGCCATGCCCGGCGGCGTGGTGACGGCGGGCAACGCCAGCCAGTTCAGC
>JBBRVT010000033.1:0-17257 GCA_038246615.1 Burkholderiales bacterium | reverse complement strand
TCGGCGCGCGGCCTGGTGGCCCATGTCGACTTGCTGCCGCCCCAGGGCAGCGCCCACGCCGACCGCCGCGCCCTGGCCGAGCACCTGCGCCAGGGCATGGCGGCACGGCTGGCGGCCTGAAGCCGGGGCCCGCCCGCAGCGCGCCTACAGTACGGGTCCTGTTGCGCGCCCCGGCCCGCTGCGGCCTCAGTCGGCTGACCCCGCCATGAAAGCCCCCACCGCATGACCCCTGGCTTGCTGCTGGCCTTCGACGATGAACAGCCCGCCGCCCAGGCCCTGGCCGGGGCGCTCGGCGTGCCCTGGGCGCTGGTGGTGCGCCACCGCTTCCCCGATGGCGAGAGCAAGCTGCGCCTGCCGCCGGTGCTGCCGGCCGATCTGCTGCTGCTGCGTGGCCTGCACCAGCCGCACGACAAGCTGGTGGAGCTGCTGATCGCCCTGCCTGCCGCGCGGGCGCTGGGCGCGCAGCGCATCCTGCTGGTGGCGCCCTACCTGGCCTACATGCGCCAGGACATGGCCTTCAGCCCCGGCGAGGCGGTCAGCCAGCGCCACATCGCCGCGCTGCTGGCCGCGCATGTGGACGGCCTGATCACCGTCGACCCGCACCTGCACCGCATCGCCTCGCTGGACGAGGTGATGCACGGCTGCCGCAGCCTGGCCTTGAGCGCGGCGCCGCTGCTGGGTGCCTGGGTGGCGCAGCAGGTGCCTGGTGCGCTGCTGCTGGGCCCCGACGAAGAGGCCCTGCAATGGGTGGCTGCCGCCGGCCGGGCGCATGGCCTGGACCACGCGGTGTGCCGCAAGCAGCGCCTGGGCGACCGCGAGGTGCGCGTGGCCCTGCCCGCGCTGTCGCTGCAGGGCCGCGCCGTGGTGCTGGTGGACGACGTGGCCAGCACCGGCCGCACCCTGGTGGAAGCCGCCACCGCAGCGTTGGCGGCCGGCGCGGCCAGCGTGGACGTGGCCGTGACGCATGCACTCTTCGTCGGCGATGCGCTGGACCAGCTGCGCGCTGCCGGTGTGCGCCATGTGTGGAGCAGCGATGCCGTGCCCCACCCCACCGCAGTGGTGCAGATCACCGGCTTGCTGGCGGCGGCCGTGCGGGCTTTCTAGCCCGGGCTGGCGCAACGGCGCAGCGGGTGCAGGCCGTCCTTCGGCTTGCCCTTCGGCCCGAAATTGCGGCCTGGCATTGCGGCCTGGCATTGCGGCCGGTCACTGCGACCGATCACTGCGGCCGGTCACTGCGGCCCGATCGAAGGCGACGGCGCCGGTGTTGGCGCCACCACGGACTGCGGGTACGCCAGGTCCCGCAGCGTCAGGCTGATCGACGGGATGTAGGTGATCAGCATCAGGCAGCCCACGATCACCGCCACGAAGGGCAGCAGGTGGCCGATGATCCTGTCCAACGAGATCCTGGCCACGGTGCAGGCGGCGAACAGGTTGACGCCGAAGGGCGGGGTGATCATGCCCAGCGCCAGGTTGACCACCATGATCATGCCGAAGTGCACCGGGTCGATGCCGAAGTGGCGCGCCACCGGCACCAGGATCGGCGCCAGCACGATGATGGCCGCACTGGTCTCGATGAACATGCCGATGAGAAACAGCGCGACATTCACGCCCAGCAGGAACCACAGCGGGCTCTGCAGCACCTCGCTCAGCCAGCCGCCGATGGCGTCGGGCACGCCGGCACGGGTGATCAGGAAGGCGAACAGCCCGGCGTTGGCGATGATGAACATGATCACCGCGCTGCTGATCTCGCTCTTCTTGAACACCGGCACCAGGTCGGACCAGCTCAACTCGCGATGGATGAACATGCCCACGATCAAGGCGTAGAACACCGCCACCACCGAGGCCTCGGTGGGCGTGAAGATGCCACCATAGATGCCGCCCAGGATGATCACCGGCATCAGCAGCGCGAAGCTGGCCTTCACCGTGGCCGTGCCCACGCCCAGGCGGCCTTCGCCGTCGGTCAGGCCCCAGCCCTTCCAGCGGCAATACAGGTGCACGAACAGCATCAACACGCCGCCGATCAGCAAGCCCGGGCCGACGCCGGCGATGAACAGCTCACCGATGGACACCTCGGCGCTGACGCCGAACAGGATCAGCGGGATCGATGGCGGGATGATCACGCCCAGCTCGGCCGAGGTGGCCTGCAGCGCGGCCGCATAGGGCCTGGGGTAGCCGTGCTTGATCAGCGCCGGGATCAGGATGGCGCCGATGGCGAAGGTGGTGGCCACGCTGCTGCCGGAGACCGCCGCGAAGATCATGCAGGTGAGCACGCAGGTCATCGGCAAGCCGCCCTGCACGCCGCCCACCAGGCTCTTGGCAAATTCGACCAGGCGCCGGCTGATGCCGCCGGTCTCCATCAGGTTGCCCGCCAGGATGAAGAACGGGATCGCCGCCAGCGGAAACTTGTCGATCGCGGTGAACATCTCCTTGGGCGCGAGGATCAGGCGCTCGGGGTCGAACAGCGCAATGCCCAGCATGGCCGATCCGCCGATGGACACCGCGATGGAGATGCTGAAGGCGAACGCCAGCAGCATCGTGATCAGTAGGGTGAGTGGCATGGTGGCGGCCGGTTACTGGGCGTTGTCCAGCTCTTCGTGGAGCGGGTCGATGTGGTTGGCCACCACCGCCAGCATCGCCAGCGCTGCGCCCACCGGCAGTGCCGCATAGGCCCAGCCCATGCTCAGCTCCATGCTGGCAAAGGTCTGGAAGCGCACGCGGGTCACCAGGTTGATGCCGAACCACACCAGCACCGCCAGATAGGCCAGCGCCGTGCCGGTGATGATCCAGCGCACGGTGCGCAGCCAGGCGCCGCGGGCCTTGCGCAGCATCAGGTCGACCGACACCAGCGCGCCGCGGCGGAAGGCCACCACCGTGCCCAGCATCACCATCCAGATCAGCAGCCGGCGCATCGACTCTTCCGTCCAGGTGCTGGGCTGCGACAGCACGAAGCGGGCGATCACCTGCCACAGCCCCAGGCAGGAGATCACGGCCAGCAGCAGGCAGGCCAGCGTCCAGGCGGTGCCGGTGAGCCAGCGGTCGATCGAGAGGATGGTTTGGCGCATGGGCAGGTCCGGCCCCGGGCGCCGCAGCGCCGGAGCGTGGGTGACGGCAGGGCGTGCAGGCTTACTTGACCGCCTGCACTGCAGCGATCTTGTCGGCGCCGAATTCCTTGGCGAACTCGGCATAGGCCGGCGCCACTGCCCTGCGGAAGCTGTCGGCGTCGGGCTTCTCGACCACCTGCATGCCGTCCCTCTTGAGGATGGCGATGCCGTTGGCCTCGTCGTCGTTGACCTTCTTGCGCTGCGCCTGGCCGCCCTTGACGGCGGCGTCGGTGAACACCTTCTTGTCGGCGTCGTTCAGCTTGCCCCACACGTTGGGCGACAGGATGATCACCGCCGGCGAGTAGACATGGCCGGTGAGCGACAGGTGCTTCTGCACCTGGCTGAACTTGCTGGCCAGGATCACCGGGATCGGGTTCTCCTGCCCGTCCACCGTGCCCTGCTGCAGCGCAGTGAACAGTTCGGGGAAGGGCATGGGCGTGGGCAGGATGCCGAAGGTCTTGTAGCCGGTCATGTGCACCTTGTTTTCCATGGTGCGCAGCTTCAGGCCGCTGGCGTCGCTGGCCTGCACGATCGGCCGCTTGTTGTTGGTCATGTGGCGAAAGCCGTTCTCGGCCCAGGCCAGGCCGACCAGGCCCTTGCCCTGCATCTTCTTCAGCACGTCCTGGCCGATGGCGCCGTCCATCACCGCGCGGGCATGGTCGTAGCCGCGGAACAGGAACGGGATGTCGAACAGCTTGACCTCGGGCACGAAGTTGCCCAGCGGGCCGGTGGAGGTATTGACCAGATCTTGCGTGCCCAACTGCACCGCCTCGATCATTTCGCGCTCGCCGCCCAGCGCGCTGCTGGGGAAGTGCTGGCAGGTGTAGCGGTTGGACGTGCCCTTGGCGATCTCGTCGCAGAACACGGTGGAGCCCACACCGTAATGCGATTCTTTCGTGGTGGCGTAGCCGATCTTCAGCACCGTCTGGGCCGATGCGCCGGCAGCGCCGGCCAGCAGGGCCGCAGCGGCCAGGGTGTGCAGCAGGTGGGTGGTTTTCATGGTGTGTCTCCTTGCGTGGGTGGGTGGGGGGAAAGTTACAGGGTGGGCCGCCTCAGCCGGCCTGCTGTGCGCGCCAGGCGCGCAGCCAGCCCAGGCCGGCGCTGGTGCCGCCCGGGCGGGTGTCTCGGGGTCGGTATTCGCAGCCGACGAAGCCGTCCCAAGCCAGGCTGTCGATCAGGCTGAACAGGTAGGGGTGGTGCAGTTCGCCCAGGTCGGGCTCGTGTCGCTCGGGCACACCGGCGACCTGGAAGTGCCCGACCCGGCCACTGGGCAGGTAGTGGCGGATCTTCATGGCCAGATCGCCTTCGACGATCTGGCAGTGGTAGAGGTCGAACTGCACCTTCAGGTTGGGCGCGCCCACGGCCTGCACGATGGCGTGGGCCTCGTCCTGGCGGTTGAGGAAGAAGCCGGGGATGTCGCGGCTGTTGATCGGCTCGATCAGCACCTGCACGCCGTGTGGCCCGGCCTGCTGCGCGGCCCAGGCCAGGTTGGCCTGGTAACAGGCCATCAGAGCGGCACGCTCGGCGCCGGCCGGCGCCAGCCCGGCCATCACATGCACCCGGCCGCAGCCCAGCGCGGCGGCGTAAGGCAGGGCCTGGTCGATGAAGCCGCGGCGAAATTCGTCCACCCGGTCGGGCAGGCAGGCCAGGCCGCGCTCGCCGGCGTCGAAGTTGCCTGGTGGGGCGTTGAACAGTGCCTGCGTCAGCCCGTGGGCCTGCAGCCGCGCGGCGAGTTCTGGCGCGGGCACGGCGTAGGGGAACAGGTACTCCACCGCGTCGAAGCCGTCGGCTGCGGCGGCGGCAAAGCGGTCGACGAAGGCATGCTCGTTGTAGAGCATCGACAAATTGGCGGCAAAGCGGGGCATGGGGTGGCTTCTCTTTCCGGGCTCTTTCACCAATGCGCGCCGAAGTGCTGGCGCAGGGCGTCGATCTGCGCTGCGCCAAGCGGCGCTGGGCGTGGCTTGGTCATCAGCCACAGGCGGGCGGTCTCTTCCAGTTCTTCCAGCGTGGCCATGGCGGCCTCGGGGCTGTCGTGCCACACGCTGGGGCCCAGGCGGTCGAGCAGCACCGCGCGGATGGGCGCGCCCGCCGCCTGCGCTGCGCTGATGGCCTGCGCCACCAGCGCGCCCACGGCCGGGTCACCGGGGCGGTGGTAGGGGATCAGCGGCACCCGGCCCACCTTCATCACGAAGTAGGGCGTGATGGGCGGCAGCACCGCATCGGGCTGCCACACGCCCAGGCCGGGCGTGGCCAGCGTCAGCGCCACCAGGTGGGTGCTGTGGGTGTGGATGACGCAATGCGCCTGCGGCGCGGCGGCATAGATCTGCCGGTGCAGTGCCAGGGTCTTGCTGGCGCGCGCGCCGCTGCGCTGCACGCCGTCGGCGTCCAGATGCGCCAGGTCGGCGGCTTGCAGCCGGCCCAGGCAGGCGTCGGTGGGTGTGATCAGGTGGCCGTCGCCGTCGGGCAGGCGCAGGCTGATATTGCCGGCGGTGGCATGCACCAGGCCGCGCTGGAACAGCGACGCGCCCACGGCGCAGAGTTGCGCACGCAGCGCAGCGTGGTTCACTGGACGACGCTCCGTGCTGCGCACTCCGCAATGAGCACTTGGAAGCGGCCCGGCGCGCTCATGCTGCCGCCAGCGCCTCGGTGAAGAACGCCGGGCCGCCGAAGTTGCCGCTCTTCAGTGCCAGTTGCAGTGGCGCCTGGCCGCTGTCGCGCAGGGCCTGCGTCCAGGGCACGCCCGGGCAGATGGCTGCGCCGATGCGCAGGGTGTGCACGCCCAGCGCCTGCACCACCGCACCCGATGTCTCGCCGCCAGCCACCACCAGGCGCTGGGTGCCGGCCGCCACCAGGCCGCAGGCGACATCGGCCAGCGCCCGCTCCACCATCGCCCCCGCCTCGGCCACGCCCAGTTTGGCCTGGGTGGCGGCCAGCGTGGCGGCATCGGTGGTGGCGTAGACCAGCGGGGCGTCTTGCTGCGCCAGTGCCCAGGCCAGGGCCTGCTCGGCCACTGGCTCGCCACGGGCCAGGGCGTTCGGGTCGATGGCCAGCGCCGGGCGGCCAGCGGCGGTCCACTGCACCACCTGGCCTTGCGTGGCGGTGGAGCAGCTGCCGGCCAGCACCGCAGCGCGGCCGGTCAGGGTGTCGAGTCGGGCGGCATGGGCATCGAGCTTGACCCAGCCGCGCCGGGCCAGCACCGCAGGCAGCCCCAGCGCCAGGCCAGAGCCAGCCACCCACAGCGGCAGGTGCGCCGCGCCTTCGGCCAGCTGGCGCAGCGCGGCGTTGTCGATCGCATCGGCCACCACATGGGCCACGCCGTCGGCCTGCAGGCTGGCCAGGCGCTCGGTGATGGCGGCGGCGCCACGCGCCACCGTGTCGTGCCGCAGCAGGCCGACGCGGCGCTGGCATTGGTGCTGCATCCAGCGCACCAGGTTGCTGTCGCCCATCGGCGTGAGCGGGTGGTGGCGCATGCCCGAGTCGCTGAGCAATTCATCCCCCACGAACAGGTGGCCGCGGAACACCGTGCGGCCGTTCTCTGGGAAGGCCGGACAGACCAGCGTCTGCGCCGTGCCTGACCCGTCCCCGATGGCGGCCATCAGCGCCTCGGCCACCGGGCCGATGTTGCCGGCGGGCGTGCTGTCGAAGGTGCTGCACACCTTGAAGTAGAACTGCCGCGCCCCGGCGGCCTGCAGCCAGCGCAGCGCGGCCAGGGAATCGGCCACGGCTGAAGCCGCCGGCGTGGTGCGGCTCTTCAGCGCCACCACCACCGCGTCGGCCTGGGCCACCTCGGGAGGGATCTCGCCAGTCCCTTGCAAACCGGGCACGCCAATGGTCTGTACCGTGCGCAACCCGGCGCGCACCAGCATGCTCGCCACGTCGGTGGCGCCGGTGAAGTCGTCTGCAATCACGCCCAGCGTGATCCCTGGTGGCCGGCCGAGGCTCATGCTGCGTCCCTCTTCACCGGCAGCGTGATGCCGGTCAGCGCGGCATACAGCTTGATCACCGCGCTGTCGTCCTCGGCGCCGAAGCCGGCACCGGCCGTGCCCAGGTACAGCTGGTGCGCGGCGGCGGCCAGCGGCAGCGGCACCGCCAGCTTGCGCGCCGCATCCAGCACGATGCCCAGGTCCTTGATGAAGATGTTGACGGCCGACAGCGGCGTGTAGTCGCCGGCCAGGATGTGCGGCACGCGGTTGGCGAACATCCAGCTGTTGCCGGCTGAGTTGGTGATCACCTCGTAGAGCTTGTCCGGGTCGGCCCCGGCGCGGATGCCCAGCGCCATGGCCTCGCAGGCGGCGGCGATGTGCACGCCGGCCAGGTGCTGGTTGACCATCTTCACCGTGCTGCCCACGCCGGCCTGGTCGGCCAGCCGGTACACCTTGCCGGCCACCGCGTCCAGCAGGCCACCCACTGCGGCAAAGGCTTCTGGCCTGCCCGAGGCCATCACCGTCATCTCGCCATTCGCGGCCTTGGCGGCACCGCCGGAGACCGGCGCGTCGATCAGGTGCAGACCCATGGCGGCCAGCCTGGCTTCCCACTGCGGCGGCAGCGTGGGGTCGACGGTGGCCGAGGTGACGACCACGCTGCCGGGCTTGAGATGCGCTGCCAGGCCACCGTCGCCGAAGACCACGGCCTCGGTCTGCGGGGCGTTGACCACCAGCACCACCACCGCGTCGCAGGCCTGCGCCAGCTCGGCCAGGCTGCCGGCGATGCGGCCGCCGGCCTCGGCCACTGCGGTGCAGGCGGCGGGGTTCAGGTCGAAGCCCCAGGTGGGCACGCCGCGCCGCAGCGCGCTGAGGGCGGCGCCGCGGCCCATCGAGCCCAGGCCGATGACGCCCAGGGTGGTGGCAGCAGCGGTCATGCGGTTTGTCCGGGTGGGATGGCCGCCGCGCGGCGGATCGGGGCGTCGGCGTCCTGCAGGCGGCGTGCGGCCTGGTGCATGTGGCGGGCGGCGGCGGCGCGGGCGGCGTCGGCATCGCGCGCCAGCACCGCATCGGCGATGGCCTGGTGCTCCTGCCGCACCTCGGCGATGAATTCAGGCTTCAGCGATTCATTGCGGCGTGTCACCGCCATCGCATCGCGCAGGTACTGCTCCAGGTGGCGCAGCAGGCGCTTGAATTGCGGGTTGCCGGCGGCGTCGGCCAACGTCTGGTGGAAGGCCAGGTCTTCATCGACCGAGGCGCTGCCCGAGGCGATGGAGGCATCGGCCTGCGCCAGCGCCGCCAGGATGGCCTGGCGCTGCGGCGCGCTGGCGCGCTGCGCCGCCAGCGCGGCCACTTCGGATTCCAGCGCCCGGCGCACTTCCACGATGTGCAGCACGGTGTCGATCCGGGCCAGCACGCTGCTGTCGAAGTCCAGTGGCCGTGCGGCACCGGCCGCAGCCACGAACACCCCCGAGCCCTGGCGCGCCACCAGCAGGCCGTTGCTGCGCAGCCGGCTGACAGCCTCGCGCACGACAGTGCGGGAGACGGCGTACTGCGCGGCCAGCGCCAGTTCGGTGGGCAGGCGATCACCGGGCTGCAGCACGCCAGATTCCAACTGCGCCCGCAAGGCACTGGCCAGCTGGTCCGACAGCCCGCTGGTGGCCAAGGGTTGCTGGGGTGACCTGTTCATCCGGTCATCATATAAATCTGTCGGTCAGCCACCATGCGGGCAAACCTGGGTGCCGCCGGCCTGCTGCCGGCCGGGCCCCGGCGATCAGTGCATCAGGCCCGTTTTCCCTGGTTGGCGACGGCCGCCGCAGCGGCCGCGGCAGCCGCCGGGTCGCCCAGATAGCCGCTGCGGATGGGCTTCAGGTCGGCGTCCAGTTCGTAGACCAGCGGGATGCCGTTGGGGATGTTCAGATTGACGATGTCGGCGTCGCTGATGCTGTCCAGCATCTTCACCATTGCGCGGATGGAATTGCCGTGCGCGGCGATCACCACCCGCTGGCCGCTGCGGATGGCCGGGGCCAGCACGGCGTCCCAGAACGGCAGCACGCGGGCCACGGTGTCTTGCAGGCATTCGGTCAGCGGCACCTGCGCGGGTGCCAGGCCGGCGTAACGGCGGTCGCCGCGCTCGCTGCGGGCATCGCCCGGCTCCAGTGCCGGGGGCGGGGTGTCGTAGCTGCGGCGCCACACCAGCACCTGTGCGTCGCCGTACTGGGCAGCGATGTCGGTCTTGTTCAGGCCCTGCAGCGCGCCGTAGTGGCGCTCGTTCAGACGCCAGTCGTTGACCACCGGCAGCCAGGTGCGGTCCATCTGGTCCAGGCTGTGCCACAGGGTCCAGATCGCACGTTTGAGCACCGAGGTGTAGGCGATGTCGAACTCGAAGCCGGCCTCTTTCAGCAGCCGGCCGGCCTGCTGCGCCTGGGCCACGCCGGTGTCGGTCAGCGGAACGTCGGTCCAGCCGGTGAAGCGGTTCTCCAGGTTCCAGGTCGATTCACCGTGGCGGATCAGCACGAGCTTGTACATGGCGGGTGGGCGGGCGAGGGGGAGTTGCAGGTGGCAGGCTGCGCGACAGAGCCGGCCATTCGACGGCAAAGCGCCAAATTCTATAATCCGCGTTTCCGCTGACCGCAGGCCCACCCGTGAAGTTTCTGATCGACAACTGGATGCTCATCCTCCTGGCCGCGTCCTCTGGCGGTTTTCTGCTGTGGCAGATGCTGCAGAAAAACGCCGGCGGCGGCGTGGGCACGGCCGAGGCCGTGCGCCTGATCAACCGCGAGAAGGGCGTGCTGATCGATGTGTCCGAGCCGGCTGAATACGCCGCCGGCCATGCGGTGGGCGCACGCAGCATTCCGTTCGGCAAGCTGGAAGGCGCCAAGGAAGTGCCGTCGAACAAGGCGCTGCCGCTGCTGCTGATCTGCCCCAACGGCGCGCGTGCCGGGCGCGCTGCCGGTCTGCTGCGCAAGGCCGGCCATGAACGGGCCATGGCCGTCACCGGCGGCTTGGCCGCCTGGCGCGAGGCCGGCTTGCCGGTCGACAAGAAACCCGCCTGAACGTCGGGCCGGCCGTGTGCGCCGCCGGCAGGGTGAAGCCGCCCTCGGCAGAATCGTGGCTTTTCCGATTCGAGTCGTCGACACCATGAACCCCGTGCGCATGTACACCACCCAGGTCTGCCCCTACTGCATCCGGGCGAAGTCGCTGCTGAAGCAGCGTGGTGTCGAGGCCATCGACGAAGTGCGCATCGACCTCGACCCGGGTCAGCGTGACCAGATGATCGCGCTGACCGGCCGCCGTACCGTGCCGCAGATCTTCATCGGCAACACCCATGTGGGCGGCTGCGACGACCTGATGGCGCTCGACCGTGCCGGCGGCCTGCAGCCGCTGTTGCAGGGCGCCTGATCCGTCACGCCTGCTGCAGCGGGTGCGCCATGGCGCTGCGACATAATCCGCGCCGCCCCAGCCCGTTGCCCTGTCGGCAGCGGGCTTTTGTATTTTTCTCAGGACCCTTCCGCCATGGCCGACCAAGACGATACCCCGGTGTTCCAGATCCAGCGCATGTACCTGAAGGACCTGTCGCTGGAGCAGCCGAACTCGCCGCAGATCCTGCTGGAGCAGCAGCAGCCCCAGGTGGACATCAGCCTGGCGATGGCCGCCGGCGGTGTCGCCGAAGGCATCTTCGAGGTGACGGTGACAGCCACCGTCACCACCAAGGTCAAGGACAAGACCCTGTTCCTGGTTGAAGCCAAGCAGGCCGGCATCTTCGAGATCCGCAATGTGCCGCAGGAGCAGTTGCAGGGCATCCTCAGCATCGTCTGCCCGCAGATGATCTACCCCTACCTGCGCGCCATCGTCTCCGACGTCTGCACCCGCGCCGGCTTCCCGCCGATCACGCTGACGGAAGTGAACTTCCAGGCCATGTTCGAGGCGCAGCAGGCCCAGGCCCAGGCCGCGACCAACGGCAGCGCCAGCGGCATCATCACCAGCGCCAGCTGACCGGCGCAGAGGCTGACAGTCAGACCGGCTGACAGGCCGCCCGCCGACATGGCGCCGCCGCCGCTGCCGCTGCAGTTGCCCCTGCAGTTGCCCCTGGTCGTGCTGGGCGCCGGTGCCTGGGGCACCGCGCTGGCGGTGGCCGCCGCCGCGCGCCAGCCGGTGCTGCTGTGGGCGCGCGACGCCGCCCAGGCGGCGCACATGCAGGCCGAGCGCTGCAATGCCCGCTACCTGCCTGGCATCGGCTTGCCCGCTGGCCTGACGGTCAGCGCCGACACCGACCTGGCCCTGGACCTGGCCGCCACCGGTCTGGCTGTGCTGGGCACGCCGATGGCTGGCCTGCGCAGCAGCCTGGCCGCGCTGCGCCCGGGCACGCGCGCCTTGTGGCTGTGCAAGGGCTTCGAGGCGGGCAGCGGCCTGCTGGGCCACGAGATCGCCCACGCCACCCGGCCCGACCTGCGCGGCGGCGTGCTCTCCGGCCCCAGCTTTGCGCAAGAGGTGGCGCACGGCCAGCCCACCGCCCTGGTGGCCGCCAGCCACGACGCGCCGCTGGCCACGCTGGCGGTGCAGGCCTTCCACAGCGACAGCCTGCGCGTCTACACCAGCACCGACCCGGTCGGCGTCGAAGTGGGCGGCGCGGTGAAGAACGTGATGGCGATCGCCACCGGCATTGCCGACGGGCTGGCCCTGGGGCTGAATGCCCGCGCCGCGCTGGTCACCCGCGGGCTGGCCGAGATGACGCGGCTGGGCCTGGCGCTGGGTGCACGGGCCGAGACCTTCATGGGCCTGTCGGGGCTGGGTGACCTGGTGCTCACCGCCACTGGCGACCTGTCGCGCAACCGCCAGGTGGGCCTGCTGCTGGCCCGTGGCGACGCGCTGCCCGACATCCTGCGCCGGCTGGGCCATGTGGCCGAGGGCGTGCAAACGGCACCCACGCTGCAGGCGCGCGCCCGCGCCAGCGGCGTCGACATGCCGATCACCGACGCGGTGGTGGCGGTGCTGCAGGGCCGGCTGTCACCGGCGCAGGCACTGCACCGGCTGATGGCGCGCGAGGCCCGGCCGGAGGCGTGATGCGGTTCATGAGGAAACGCCGGGCCGCTCCCAAGCTTCCTCATTCCCCCTCGGGGGGCCTGATGCGCAGCGGCAGGTCCGGGGGCGCTCTCATGAGGAAACGCCGGGCCGCTCCCAAGTTTCCTCATTCCCCCTCGGGGGCCTGATGCGCAGCGGCAGGTCTGGGGGCGCTCTCAGGCCCCGCCTGCATAGCCGAGCTGGCGCCAGGCCTCGAACACCGCCACCGCCACGGCGTTGCTGAGGTTCAGGCTGCGCTGGCCGGCGCGCATCGGCAGGCGCACACGGCGGTCGGCCGCAAAGCCGTCGCGGATCTCGGCGGGCAGGCCGGCGGTCTCGCTGCCGAACACCAGCCAGTCACCGGGTTGCCAGGCGATGTCGGCCATGCCGGCAGCACCCCGGGTGGTGAAGGCGAACAAGCGGCCGCCGATGTCCTGCTGCGCCAACAGCAGCGTCGCCCAGCTGGCATGGCGCCGCACGGCGGTGAACTCGTGGTAATCGAGCCCGGCGCGGCGCAGCAGCTTGTCTTCCATCGTGAAGCCCAGCGGCTCCACCAGGTGCAGGGCGCAGCCGGTGTTGGCGGCCAGCCGGATCACGTTGCCGGTGTTGGGCGGAATCTCCGGATGCACGAGGACGATGTGGAACATGACGGCGATTGTGGCGTGCCGTCCGGGCCCACCGGCCGGCGCACGCCAGGTCACTCACCCGGCGCCGGCGTACGGGCCAGCACCCACACCTGCACGCCGGCGGCACCGGCCGCCAGCAGCGCCTGGGTGGCAGCGGCGGCGGTGACGCCGGTGGTCATCACGTCGTCGACCAGGGCGACCTCGCAGCCGGCCAGCCGGCGCTGGCCCTCGGGCGGCACCCACATCGTGTCGCGCAGATTGGCGGCGCGCGCGCGCCGGCCCAGCCCCACCTGGTGCGGCGTGTCGCGCAGCCGCTGCAGCCAGTCGGCGCGGGCCTGCAGCCCCTGGCGCGCGGCCAGCCGGCGGGCCAGCTCCCAGGCCTGGTTGTAGCCGCGCTCGGCCAGCCGGGCCGGGCTCAGCGGCACCGGCAGCACCCACTGCGCCGGCGGCAGGCCGGCCTGGCGGTCCAGTGCGCCGGCCAGGGCGTCGGCCAGCAGGCCGGCCAGTTCGGGCTGCTGCTGGAACTTGAAGCGGGTGATCAATCGATCCCAGGGAAATGCGTAGTCGGCCAGTGCTGCGGCATGGTGGAAGGGCGGCGGCGTGCGCAGGCAGGCGCCGCAGCGCTGGGCACCCGGGCTCCGCAGGGCACAGCCCGGGCAGCGGGCCGCCGGTGCGTCGACGAAGCGCTGCCGGCAGCCGGTGCACAGGCCGGCGCGGTCCCACTGGCCGCACAGGGCACAGGGGCGCGGCAGTCGACCCAGCCAGTTGGGGCGGCTACGGGTCGCCAGTCCATCGCCGCCCTGTTGCATCGGCTCAATATACTGAAACCGCCATGTCCCCGAACAGCGCCGACACCGCGCGGCCACCGCCCGCCATCGACACCCGTGCGCTGCACCGGGTGCTCGACCGCCTGGCGCGCGCCGAAGCGCCGCCCTGGCTGCACCAGGAGGTGGCCCGGCGCATGGCCGAGCGCCTGCCGGTGATCCGCCAGCCGCCCGCGCAATGGCTCGACTGGTGGGGCTTCACCGGCGCCGGCGCAGCGGCCGTGCAGGCGGTGTGGCCACAGGCCCGGCGCCAGGTGGTCGAGCCCACCCCGGCGCTGCAGGCGCGCAGCCGCCAGGCGCTGAACGCACCGTGGTGGGCCTGGGGCGCGCGGCGCCAGGCCGCAGCGCAGCCGGTGTGGCTCAGCAGCGAGGTGCCCGCCGGCCAGGCGCAGATGCTGTGGGCCAACCTGGTGCTGCACACCGCCGCCGACCCTGCCGCCAGCCTGGCCGCCTGGCATCGGGCGCTGGCGGTCGACGGCTTCCTGATGTTCTCCTGCTTCGGCCCCGACACCTTGCGTGAGCTGCGCGCCGTGTATGCCGACGCCGGCTGGTGCGCGCCGCACCCGCCCTATGCGGACATGCATGACCTGGGCGACCTGCTGGTGCACGGCGGCTTTGCCGACCCGGTGATGGACCAGGAGACGATCCACCTGAGCTGGTCGTCACCCGATGCGCTGCTGACCGAACTGCACAGCCTGGGTGGCCACCTGGGCCGCGACCGCTTCGGGGGCCTGCGCACGCCGCGCTGGCAGGCGCGGTTGCGCCATGCGCTGGCCGCCCTGGCTGGTGCCGACGGCCGCATCACGATGCGCTTCGAGCTGGTCTACGGCCATGCCTACAAAGCCGCACCCCGCCCGGCGCGCGGCGGGCCGGCGGTGGTCTCGCTGGAGCATCTGCACAGCGGCCCGCCCCGGGCCGGCCGGCCGGGAACTGCATAGGCTTGGCCGGGCCGCCGAATCGGCTGGGCACTCCGCTAGAATTCGGTGTTGATCCGGAGTGACAAGGCCTGCTGTCGGTGAGTGTCAGGCTGCCCAATTTGCCGCTACTGCCGATTGAGCGTTGTTGCTGCACTCCGATCTGACCTGTTTCCATCACCGAGCCGCCATGTCCGTCACCATCGCCCCCAGCCCCTGGCCCGCGCCACCCGCCGCGCGGCAGGATGGCGGCTGGCGCTTCGGCCGCGAACAACCGGCGCCGCTGGGCTGGTTGTTCGACCTGCGGCGCAATGTCTCGATCACGCCGCGCCAGCTGTTGGGCAGCTACGCCCTGCTATGCGCCGTCTCGTTGGCGGTGGCTGGTGGTTTCTGGTTGCACGGGGTCACCGTGGTCAGCCTGTTCACCGGGCTGGAACTGCTGGCTGTGGGTGCGGCGCTGCTGGTGTTTGCCCGCCACGCCGGTGACCGCGAGACCATCACGTTGACCCAGCGTGAGATCTCGGTGGTCAAGCGGGTGGGCCCGGTGGTCGAACAAGTGCGGTTCCGTGCCGAATGGATGCGGGTGGAGCCGGTGGCCGGTGACGGCTCGCTGGTGGAGCTGTCAGGTGAGGGGCGCAGTGTGCGGGTGGGCCGCCATGTGCGCCCGGAAATGCGGGTGGCGCTGGCGCAAGAGTTGCGGCGGGCCTTGCGGCTGGCGCGCGCGGCTGGCGCCCAGGCGGTGGATCAAGAAACTGAAGCATGACGACGATGACGATGAAGACATGGATGTCCCGCAGCCTGCGGGGTGCTGCGGCCCTGGCGCTGTCCGGTGGTCTGCAAGCCGCCTGGGCGGTCGGCGACCTGGCCGGCGGCCCGGCCAAGAACCAGCTGGACCTGCACCCGCCCGTCACCCGGATCGCCAGCGAGGTGCAGGGGCTGCATTACTTCATGCTGATCATCTGCCTGGTGATTTTCCTGGCCGTGTTCGGGGTGATGTTCTATTCCATCTTCAAGCACCGCAAGTCGGTCGGCGCGAAGGCGGCCAACTTCCACGAGAGCGTGTCCGTCGAGATCGCCTGGACCGTGGTGCCCTTCATCATCGTGGTGGTGATGGGCCTGATGGCGACCAAGACCGTGGTGGCCATGAAGGACACCAGCAACGCCGACCTGACCATCAAGACCACCGGCTACCAGTGGAAGTGGGGATACGACTACCTCAAGGGCGAGGGCGAGGGCATCGGCTTCCTGTCCACGCTGGACATGGCCCATCGCGCCATGTCCGATGCCGGCAAGCCTGTGGGCGACAACTACCTGTTGAAGGTCGACAACCCGCTGGTGGTGCCGGTGAACAAGAAGATCCGCATCATCACCACCGCCAACGACGTGATCCACAGCTGGATGGTGCCGGCGTTTGCCGTCAAGCAGGACGCGATTCCCGGCTTCGTGCGCGACACCTGGTTTCGCGCCGAGAAGATCGGCGACTTCTACGGCCAGTGCGTCGAGCTGTGCGGCAAGGAACACGCCTACATGCCCATCCATGTGAAGGTGGTGTCCGCCGAGGACTACACCAAGTGGGTGGACGGCAAGAAAAGAGAAATGGCCGCCAAGGCCGACGACCCGAGCAAGGTCTGGACGCTGGCAGCGCTGGCCGAGCGCGGCGAGAAGACCTACAGCGCCAACTGCGCCGTCTGCCACAAGGCCGATGGCAAGGGCGCCGGCCCGATCAAGGGGCTGGACGGCGCCGCCGTGGTGCTGGACGACGAGACGAGCAAGGTGATCTCGATCCTGCTGAACGGCGCCAACAACGGCACCATGCCGGCCTGGAAGACACTGTCGGACACCGAGATCGCTGCCGTCATCACCTACACCAAGAACAGCTGGTCGAACAAGACGGGCCACATCGTTCAGCCGGCTGACGTGCTGGCGGCCCGCAAGTGACCCGCCGACCCATCTCCGCTTCCAAGAATCAGCCGCTGAAAGGCAACGCCCCATGAGCGCCGTCCTCCCGCAACACGGGCCTCACGACCACACCCACGACGACCATGGCCACGGCCCGCTCAAGGGCTGGCGGCGTTGGGTGTTCGCGACGAACCACAAGGACATCGGCACGATGTACCTGCTGTTCTCGTTTGCCATGCTGATGGTCGGCGGCGTGCTGGCGCTGTGCATCCGCGCTGAGTTGTTCCAGCCCGGCCTGCAGTACTTCAACCCGGAGCTGTTCAACTCGTTCACCACGATGCACGGGCTGATCATGGTGTTCGGCGCCATCATGCCGGCCTTCGTCGGCTTCGCGAACTGGATGCTGCCGCTGCAGATCGGCGCCAGCGACATGGCCTTCGCGCGGATGAACAACTTCAGCTTCTGGCTGATGATCCCGGCGGCCATCATGCTGGCGGGTTCGTTCTTCATGCCCGGTGGCGCTCCGGCAGCCGGCTGGACCCTGTACGCGCCGCTGTCGCTGCAGATGGGTCCCAGCATGGACGCCGCCATCTTCGCCCTGCACATCCTCGGCGCCAGCTCGATCATGGGCTCGATCAACATCATCGTCACCATCCTGAACATGCGCGCGCCCGGCATGACACTGATGAAGATGCCGCTGTTCGCCTGGACCTGGCTGATCACCGCCTACCTGCTGATCGCGGTGATGCCGGTGCTGGCCGGCGCCATCACGATGACGTTGACCGACCGCCACTTCGGCACCAATTTCTTCAACCCCGCCGGCGGCGGCGACCCGGTGATGTACCAGCACATCTTCTGGTTCTTCGGGCACCCCGAGGTCTACATCATGATCCTGCCGGCGTTCGGCATCGT